>JANOUB010000289.1:0-3748 GCA_031416615.1 Thermoleophilia bacterium | reverse complement strand
CGGGTTCACGGGCGCGTCCGATCACCTCGTCTCGGAGGCGCTCTACCTCGACGACCCCGAGGGCAACGGGATCGAGATCTACCGCGATCGTCCGCGCGAGGAGTGGACGTACGCGGGCGGCCAACTGCAGATGGCGACGCTCCCGCTCGACGCCGACGGTGTTCTGGCCAGCGCCGCCGCAGGCGACACCGGTGACGGGATGGCCGCAGGCACCCGGATCGGCCACGTCCATCTCCAGGTCGCGGCCATCCCCGCCGCCGAGGCGTTCTACGTCGATGCGCTCGGCTTCGAGCCCACCGTTCGCGGCTATCCCGGGGCGCTGTTCGTCGCGGCGGGCGGCTACCACCACCACGTCGGGCTCAACACGTGGGCGGGGCAGGGTATTCCGGCGCCCCCGCAGGGGGCACGTGGGCTACGTCGCTTCACGATCGTGCTGCCGGACGAGGCGGCGCTCGAGGAGACCCTTGCCTCTGCGGCCGCGGCGGAGTTCGGGGTCACGGACGAGGACGGGAGGACGGTCGTCACAGATCCGTCGGGCAACCGGGCCGCGCTCGTATCTCGGTAATGCCGGGACGGGCATGCGCCCATCCCCCCGGCTACTTCCCCCGGGATAACGCTCACGGCGAGGGCGGAACCGTTCGGTGGGGGAAGTAGCTTCATTTCTCCTGCTAGCGTCGCTCCATGACACAGGCAACGCTCCACACCAGCGAGGGCTCGATCGAGATCGAGCTCTTCCCCGAGGACGCCCCGAAGACGGTCGAGAACTTTACGAAGCTCGCCACCGATGGCTTCTACGACGGCCTCATCTTCCACCGCGTGATCCCCGACTTCATGATCCAGGGTGGCTGTCCGCAGGGCATCGGCACCGGCGGCCCCGGCTACCAGTTCGAGGACGAGTTCAACGACCACAAGGTTGTCAAGGGCGCGCTCGCGATGGCGAACTCCGGCCCGAACACGAACGGCTCGCAGTTCTTCGTCGTCACCGCCGAGGCGACGCCGTGGCTCGACGGCAAGCACACCGTCTTCGGACAGGTGACGACGGGGCAGGATGTCGTCGATCGCATCCAGCACGTCGACCGCGACGGCCGCGACCGGCCGAAGACGCCGGTCACGCTCGACCGCATCGAACTCTCGTAGGGGGCGGGCTGATCGCGAGTTCCGGAAGCATGCTCAGCAGACGCGAGAAGCTGCAGCGGGCGGATCGCTGGTAGCCGCCGCGCGGCCAAGGCGGCCGCGCGCCACGACAGCCACCGCCAGCGCCGCGAGCGTCGCCCCGGAGAGGCCCAGGATCTCGTCGCCGAGCGTGTCTCGGTAGGCGGTCGCGAGCTCGTCGCCGCCGCGGATGAAGGCGAAATACTCGCCGATCTCCCAGAGGATCGCTGTGGCGGCGCCGAAGCCGGTGACAAGGCAAAACAGTAGGAGGGGCGTCAGGCGCGTGCGTAGCAATGCCGCCCCGAGTGCGCCAGAGAGAAGCGCCCAGTTGACGAGGTGGTTCGCGTCGTCCCACCAGACGATCGTGTCGTACAGATCCAGGGCGTTACCGGCGACATCGACGAGGAACGGGGCGACGAGCAGCATGTCGGCGGCGTACGGATACGGCTGCGGGCGGCCGCGCAGCCGCCAGGTGACCGGGACGATCAGTGCTGCGATCGGGTAGACGATCAGTCGCCAGCCGAATGCCTTGCCGTCGAACTGGTCGAGCCCGGAGAAGGCTCCGAACGCCAGCAGGCCGACGAAGAGCGCCTTCAGGCCGATGTTCAGCGAAAAGAACAGGCGCCGGTGCGATGCGCTCGAGTGCGACAGGCAAGGAGCGTATCGCGGCCGGCGGTCGCCGGCTTCCGCGGGACCGGATGCAACGCCCGCGCAAAAACGGTGGATCCAGGGTTAGGCTAAGCACTATGGACCTGACCGGCAAGACCGCGATCGTCACCGGCGCCTCGTCCGGGATCGGTGCCGCAACAGCGCGCAAGCTGCGCGAGGCAGGTGTCCGTGTCGCGGGCGGGGCGCGACGGGTGGAGCGGCTGGAGGCAGACGTGGAGCTCGAGCTCGACGTCACCGACGAGGCCGGCTCGGCCGCGTTCGTCGAGAAGGCGGTCGCCGCGCTCGGTGGGGTGGACATCCTCTTCAATAACGCCGGCCTTGCACTCGGCCGGGCGCCCTTCACCGACTCGACTGCAGCCGACGAGGAGCGCGTTCTGCACACGAATGTCGACGGTGTCCTCCGGATCACGCGCCTGGTGTTGCCGCACCTCCGTGACGGCGGCCACATCGTCTTCATGGGCTCGGTCGCGGGCCGGCAGGCGTACCCGGGCGGCGCCTCGTACATCGCCTCGAAGTTCGCGGTTCGCGGCTTCTCGTATGCGCTCCGCGAAGACCTTCTCGGTCGGCCGATCAGGATCACGACGGTCGATGCGGGTCTCGTCGAGACGGAGTTCTCCGTCGTCCGCTTCCGCGGCGACCAGGATGCCGCCGACGCAGTCTACGAGGGCGTCGATCCGGTCACTCCCGACGAGGTCGCCGACTGCGTCATGTTCGCCCTGACGCGGCCTGCCCACGTGAACCTCGACGAGATCGTGATCAAGGCGATCGCGCAGTCGTCCGGCGCACGCGTCGTGCGCCGGAGCACCTGATCGGCGCGCGCTTCCTGCGACGCCGGTGGCTCGTTATGGGGTTCGCCTAGTGCGGCCTCCCTGGACGTTTCACTTGCAACTCGTGGTTGATGTGGGCGGCCGCACTAGCTGAGCCGGTCGCAACCAGTTGGCCGTCACCGTGACCTCGGTGAATCCCGAGCGCATGATGTTCCGGTACGAATTGGAGGGCAGATCGTCCCGGCGCTCACCCGTCTCGGTGACGACGACGTCGCAACTGGCCTCGCGCGCGTGTTTGATCCGCGCTGCGAGCAGTGCGTTCTGCCCACCCTTGCCCCGGTGCTCCGGCAGCGTTGCGGCGAAGCCGAGATAGCCGACGCCCTCCGCGATGAACACCCCAGCTGCGGCTGCCGGCTCGTCGCCGTCGAGTGCCAGCCAGCAGTCCCAGCCGACCTCATGAGCGTTCGCGGCCCACGACGCGACAGCCTCCGGCAACGCGTAGCCGGTCGCGACGATCCGGCCGAACGCCGGCGCCTCTGCATGACCGACGCGGACGAGGCGCAGAGAGGTCGTAGGCTCGGGCACGTCGTTGACGCCGCGCCGGAACCCCATCCAGCCCCAGCCGGGCTCGAGTCCTCGGTCGTGCAACCAGCCGATTAGAGCCTCGGGCCGCGCTTCGGACGCGACCGCCACGTAGCAGCTGACATCGTCTCCCATCGCCGCCAGCGCCTCGTCCAGCGCCGCCTCCGTGGCGGGCTCGTCGACCCCCAATCCCGCCACCCTGTTCACCATCGGGCAGAGCGGCGCCTCCTTGGCGCGCAGGACGGTCACGCCGCCGAACTCGACCGCCCCGGGGTAGAGGCACCTGTACGCCGCGATCGTCACCCGCTCGTCACGCGTCACGTCTTCCGGCCGACGTAGTACTCGTTCAGGAAATCGCTCTCTACACGCTCGATCACGACGTCCACGAAGCCTGCCTTTCGCATCATCTCGAGCGCCACCTGCTCGCCCCACATCGTTCCGAGCCCCGGGCCGCCGTTTGCGAGCGAGACGGTCATGCAATGGAAGATCGAGGCCGTGTACAGGGCGGGCCCAAGGGGGTGTTCGAGGTTCTCGTGCAGGTGGCTCGAAGCCGCGATGTCGACCATCAGGAAGATCCC
>JANOUB010000288.1:0-2078 GCA_031416615.1 Thermoleophilia bacterium | reverse complement strand
CGAGGGCTGCGACGACGACGACGAGGCCGGCCGCACCGATCATGAGGAGCAAGCGGCGGTTCGAGCCGTCGCCGGAGGACGACGGAACCTTGACGTTCGCCTTTTTCTTGGGGCCCTGCGGTCGCGGAGTCGGTGGCATCTTTGAGATCGTAGCCGGAGACCGCAGAAGCCGGGTCACCGGCACACCCGCACGACCTGGCAGGACAGCCCGCAGGCGGGCCCTTCAGGGATCTTCGCGATCGCAGGCGCAGCCCAGATCTGCAAGCAAGGAAAGCCTGCGGAGCTCGCGGTATGCTCTTCCACCGCGAACTCCGCAGGCCTCCGTCCGGCCGCAGGAATACCGTACGTCGCCCTCATGGCCATCGTCGCACTTCTGATCGGGCTCGTGGCCGGCGCCGCCGGCGTCTACGCGGTCGCCGTCCGCAGGGCGCTCTTCGACCGCGATCTGGCTGCCCTGGATGCCCGCGAAGCACGCCGCGCCCTCGCCGAGACGGAGGGAGCTCTCGCAGCCGAGCGCGGCGCGTTCGACACCCGCGTCGAGAACGCGATCAAGGCCCTCTCGACCGAGGCGCTTCGCGAGAACGCAAACGCGTTCACCGAGCAGGCGATGGGACGCCTCGGAGAGTACGTCGAGCCGCTGAAGAAGTCACTCGAAAAGGTCGAGACGAACGTCAACCTGCTCGAGCAGAAGCGGCAACGCGCGTACGGCGAGATCCACAAGGAGCTCGAGATCGTCCGCCAGACTCATGAGAGCCTGCGCGCGCAGACGGGCAACCTCGTCAACGCGCTCCGCGGCGAGTCACACACACGTGGCCGCTGGGGCGAGATCCAGCTGAAGCGGGTGATCGAAATGGCCGGCATGCTGTCGTACTGCGACTTCGACGAGCAGCACTCGGTCGCAGGCGACGACGGTCGGCTGCTGCGGCCCGACGTGATCGTGAAGCTACCCGGAGGCAAGTCGATCGTAATCGACTCGAAGGTGTCCCTCGTCGGCTATCTGCGCGCCCACCAGGAGGGCGCCGACGCCGAGACCCGGCGAGCCGGAATGGCAGATCATGCTCGCCAGGTGCGAGATCATATCCAGCGGCTCGGCCAGAAGGCGTACTGGCGGCAACTGCCTGCGACACCCGAGTTCGTCGTCATGTTTCTCCACGACGAGTCTTCCTGGATCGCCGCTCTCGACGTCGACCCCACCCTCCACGAGCTTGCGTTGTCGAACAACGTCATCCCGGCCTCGCCGACCAACCTGATCGGGCTGCTCCGCGCCGTCCACTACGGCTGGCAACAGGAGACGATCGCGGAAGGCGCACGCCAGATCAGCGATCTCGGGCGGGAGCTCTACAAGCGGCTTTCGACGATGGGGGCGCACATGTCAAAGCTCGGCCGTTCGCTTGACGGCGCCGTCAAGTCGTACAACGAGACCGTCGGCTCGCTGGAACGGCAGGTCCTGCCGCAGGCACGCCGCTTCGAGCAGCACGGGATCACCGGCATCGAGCCGCCCGAACTGACGCCGGTCGAGCGCCAGACGCGGGCCTTGAGCGCGCAGGAACTCGTCACCGACCTGCCGGCCCCACTCGAGATCCTGGCGACCGACGCCAGCGCTGCCTGATAGACGCGCGCCCGGACGCTTCAGCCTGTCGCCGCGGTTTCGGAACAGCTCGGCCGCCCTCGGCGTTTGTCTACCGTAGGGCGATACAAATCGAACGCCGTGACAACCGACCGAACTCGAAGACCGAGGAGCTGAGAGCAACCGTGAGCGACGTACGCAACGTGATCATCATCGGAGGCGGCCCTGCCGGCTACACGGCGGCTCTGTACTCGGCGCGCGCCAATCTACGGCCTCTCGTGATCGAGGGGTTCAACTGGGGCGGCCAGCTGATGATCACCTCGGACGTCGAGAACTACCCGGGCTACGCCGACGGGGTGATGGGGCCGGCGATGATGCAGGACTTCCGCCGCCAGGCAGAGCGCTTCGGGGCCGAGTTTCTGACCGACGACGTCACGCGCGTCGACTTCTCCGAGCGACCCTTCCGCGTCTATGTCGGAAACGACGAGTTTCTGGCCGACAGCGTCATCGT
>JANOUB010000287.1:0-18847 GCA_031416615.1 Thermoleophilia bacterium | reverse complement strand
GACTGAGCCGCCGCGAGCCGCTCTCCCTTGATCTGCCCGGGCGCGGCTGCGGCGAGCTCGATCGATGCTCGGAGGGCGTAGTCGACCTTCGCGGAGATGCGCACGCGATCATTCTGGCGGCCCGGCGGCAGTCTCGTCAGGCCGACGCCATCCGCTTGAGCAGGAGGGCGGCTCCAGCCTTGTCGAGCATCTCGTTCAGGTTGCCGCATTTCGGGCTCTGGACGCACGAGGGACAGCCGCTCGCGCACGGGCAGCCGTGCAGCAGGCTCGCGGTGTCAGCGACCCAGCCGGAGAAACTCTCGAAGCCCCGCTCGGTGATCCCGACTCCGCCGGCGTGCCCGTCGTAGACGAAGACGGTCGGCAGCCCGGTCTGAAAGTGGAGGTTCGTGGACAGCCCACCGATGTCCCAGCGGTCGCACATCGCCCACAGCGGCAGGAGTGAGATGAGGGCGTGCTCGGCCGCGTGGAGCGCGCCGAGGAGCTTCGGCATCTCCTCCAGACTCTCCAGCAGGCGGCTGTCGGGGCAGAACCAGACCGCTTCGGTCTCGAAGGTCACCTCCGGCAGAGCCAGCGGGAAGACGGCGAGGGTTGCGCCATCGCGGATCGCCTTCCGCTCGAAGGCGATCACCTGCTCGGTCACCGAGACGCGGCCGAACTGAAGCTCGACGCCCGCAACCGGCGCGGCGCGAAGGGGAGCCTCGATAGCCGTCTGCGTATCCTTCTTCACCTGCGTGTACCAGTCGACGCGCGCGGGCTCGACGACGGCCGTTCGGTTGACCTCGTCAAGCGCCTGGACGAGGTACTGCTCCCCGAGATGAAGGTAGACGGCGCCCTCGTGGACAGCGGAGTAGGCGCGCTCCCGCTCGACGAGGCCGAGGATCGAGCCGGTGGTGCCGTCGACAATCGTGAAGGAGTCGCGATCGCCCGAGCGGAGTGAGAACCGCGCCGCCGGCGTATCACGCCCCTTCCACACGAACCCTGCCGGCGTGTTCTCGAGCTCAGGGAGCAGCGCGGCCCGCTCGAGCGCCTCGGGGCCGAGCGTCTCTCGATCCTGATCGGACAACGGTCCTTCGTAGGCTGCCGCGTAGACGTGCGCGTCGAGGATGCGCGGATTGGCGTGGTCGAGGCGCGTCGCCTCGACGCGGCGCTCGAGCAGCGCCTCGGGCTCTCGCATGAAGAACTGGTCGAGAGCGTCCTCGCTCGCCACGAGTACCGCGAGGCCGTGACTGCGGCGGCCGGCCCGGCCCCACTGCTGGCGCAGCGACGCGACGGTGCCGGGAAATCCGACAGAGATCGCACAGTCGAGCTCGCCGATGTCGATGCCGAGCTCGAGGGCGCCCGTTGCGGCGACGCCGAGAAGCTCGCCGTCCATCAGGCGCCGCTCGATCTCGCGCCGTTGCGGCGGCGTGTATCCGGCACGGTACGGGGCGAGGCGCGCCGCCGTGGCGGTGTCGACGCGATCGGCGGTGAAGCGGTGGATCAGCTCGGCAGCCTTGCGGCTCTTCGCAAAGCAGATCGTGCGCAGACCGCGGGACACGAGCCCGGCCATCAGGAGCGACGCCTCCGAGAGTGCGCTGGCGCGAACACCGAGCTCCGGGTCGAGGAGCGCCGGATTCCAGAGCACGACGTCGCGCTCGGCCCGGGCCGAGGTGTCCGTCTCGACGACGGTTGCGGCCTCCCCGGTGAGTGCGAGCGCGAGGTAGCCCGGGTTTGCGATCGTGGCGGAGGCCAGGAGGAACTGGGGCTCGGCTCCGTAGGCGCGGGCGAGCCGCCGCAGCCGCCGGAGTACGTTGCCGACGTGGGAGCCGAAGACCCCGCGGTAGACGTGGGCCTCGTCGACGACGACATACCGCAGGTTGTGGAGCATGTCGCCCCAGCGGTCGTGGTGCGGCAAGATGCCGACGTGAAGCATGTCGGGATTTGTGAGGATCACGTTCGCTGACCGGCGGATCTGCGCCCGCCGCTCGGTCTCCGTGTCTCCGTCGTAGATCGCCGGGCGGACCCCTTTGAGGCGGAAGTGGGCGAGGCTCCTCGCCTGATCCTGGGTCAACGCCTTCGTCGGGTAGAGATAGAGCGCCCGAGAGGTTGGCTGACGCACGATCGCGTCGAGAACGGGGAGGTTGAAGGCGAGCGACTTCCCGGACGCCGTGCCGGTCGTGACAATGACGTTCTCGCCGCGGCCTGCTGCCTCCCATGTCTCCGACTGATGGGTGTAAAGGCCGTCGATGCCGCTTCGCGTGAGCGCTGCCACGACTCGGGCGTCGAGGCCGGCCGGGAGGGGCTCGTGCCGCGCTGCTCGCGGCGGCTCCGTGGTGCGGTACGCAAGTTCTTCACCCGCGAGGAGCTCGTCCCAGGGGCGTGTCACCCGTCGAGAGGCAGGGGTGCAGGCCCCCATCCGCGCGTGCGCCTATCCCACATCAAACCTCCAGATACGGGGCGAACGCCCGCGCGTACCGGCTCTTGCCGTGAGGGCCGATGAGCGTCTCTCGCGCCTCGCCGGCCGCGAAGAGGATCACCGTCGGGATCGAGAGGACGCCGTACCGGGACGGCGTGCGGAGGTTGACGTCGATGTCGAGCTTGACGAGACGGACACGGCCGACTGCCTCGGCGGCGATCTCGGTGAGAGCGGGCTCGATCGCCTTGCACGGCCGGCACCAGGGCGCTCCGAACTCGACGATCACCGGGATCTCGCTCGCGAGCACATCGTCGGCGAACGTCGCATCCGTGACCTCGTCCATCTCGTAATTGTAGGGACGAGACAGATTTCGCTTCACTCGCCCTCGGGACGGGCATGCCCCATTCCCGACGGGGTTTCCGGGCGAAGGTTCCGGGCGGCGCCTCACAGCCTCCCGCGGAGGGCGCGGTAGCGTAGGGCCGGCACCTGGAGCATGGCCTCGACGACGATCGAGCCGTCCATCTTCGACTCGCCGACCCGCCGGTCGACGAACGTGATCGGAATCTCGACGACCTTGAACCCGGCACGCAGCGCCCGATAGGTCGCCTCGATCTGGAAGCCGTACCCCTTGGCCGCGATCGCGTCGAGATCGATCCCCTCCAGCACCGCCCGCCGAAAACACTTGAACCCGCCGGTGAGGTCACGCACACCCACACCAAGGATCGTGCGGGCGTAGATGCTGCCTCCGCGCGAGACGAGCGTGCGGCCGGTTCCCCAGTTGACGGTGCCACCGCCCTTCACCCAGCGCGAGCCAAGCGTGAGATCCGCGCCGGCCTCGCAGGACGCGATCAGCCGGGGCACATCCTTCGGGTCGTGCGAGAAGTCACAGTCGATCTCGAGCACGAGCTCCGCGCCCGCTGCGAGGGCCCGTCTGAACCCGGCGATGTAGGCCGGGCCGAGCCCGGCTTTGCCGGGGCGGTGCAGCACTTCGACCCACGGAAGCTCGTCGGCGAGCGCATCTGCCGCTCGGCCTGTGCCGTCCGGCGAGTTGTCGTCGACCACGAGAACCTTGTCCCGCTCGATGTCGAGCTGCTCACCGAGCGCCCGCACCATGGGCTCGAGATTCTCTCGCTCGTTGTAGGTCGGGAGACATACCATCGCGCGCACCGACCAATCTTGCCCATCCCGGCGGCCCTATGATCGGGGAATGGTCGCGGCGCTCCCTCGCAACGACGATCTGGCCGATCGGTTCGACCAACTGGCAGACCTGTCGGAGATTCTGGGCGAGCAGTCGTTTCGCGTTGGGGCGTATCGTCGCGCCGCGCTCCGCATCCGTGACACGGCATCCTCCGTCGCCGAGCTCGCCGTCGATGGCAAGGCCAAGGAGCTCCCGGATATAGGCAAGACGATCGAGGCGAAGATCGTGGAGGTCGTCGAGACAGGGGACATGGAGGCGCTTGCGAAGCGTCGCGCCGAGGTCCCGGGTGAGGTCTCATCGTTCATGCGCCTGCCAGGGATCGGTCCGAAAACGGCGGCACGAATCTGGCGGGAGCTCGGCGTCACGACGCTTGCCGAGTTGAAGGCTGCAGCCGAAGGCGAACGTCTCCGAGCCCTGGCAGGAATGGGTGCCGCGACGGAGACGAAGATCCTGAAGGCGCTGGCCGAAGGACAGGGCGGTGACGAGCCTCGGCGCGGCCTACTCGGAGTGGGGCTCCCCGTCGTCCGTGAGGTTGTCGAGGCGCTTCGTGCGCACCTCACCGCTGTCGATGTTTCGGAGGCGGGCAGCTCGCGCCGCCGGCGCGAGACGTTTCGAGATCTCGACGTGATTGCGACTGCGACCGATCCCGCCGCGCTGATCGAGTACTTCGTGGGGTTGCCGTGGGTGCTCGACGTCGTCGCTCACGGCGATACGAAGGCGACCGTGATCACCAGGCAAGGCCTACGCCTCGACCTCCGCGTTGTCCCGCCCGAGAGTTACGGCGATCTGCTCCAGCACTTCACCGGCTCGAAGGAGCACAATGTGGCGCTCCGGGAGCAAGCCCAGCGGCAAGGGCTCTCGGTCTCCGAGTACGGGGTCACCGTGGTCGAGACGGGCGAGCTACGGACGTTCCGTGACGAGGAGTCGCTCTACGCGTTTCTCGGCTACAGCTTTATTCCGCCGGAGCTGCGTGAGAACGGCGGTGAGCTCGAGGCGGCTCGAGACGGGCAGTTGCCGCGGCTCGTCGAGCTCGGCGACCTGCGCGGTGAGATGCACTGTCACTCGACCTGGTCGGCGGACGGTAAGGCGACGATTGAGGAGATGGCACTCGCCGCTGCCGCTCTCGGCTATCAGTTCCTCTGCCTGACCGATCACTCGCACTACCTTCGGGACGGGAGGATCGAGGAGCAGTGGCGCGAGATCGAGTCGGTGAACGCACGTCTCGAGTCGTTTCGCGTGCTGCGCGGCATCGAGGCGAATATCACCGCGAAGGGCACGGTCGACGTGCCGGATGAGGTGCTCGCCGAGCTCGACTGGGTTGTGGCGTCGCTGCACACGTCGCTCGACCGGAGCCCGACCGATCGGGTGCTCGAGGCGATCGACAACCCGCACGTCGACTGCATCGGGCACCTGACCGGCCGCCGGATCTCGCGGCGCGCGGGAGCCGATCTCGATCTCGAGAGGGTCGCCGGCCGCGCCGTTGAAACCGGTACAGCGATCGAGATCAACAGTCAGCCCGACCGGCTCGACATGCGCGACGCCCACGCGCGGCTCGCGGGCGCCGCCGGCGTCTTGATCCCCGTCAACACCGATGCTCACGCGACGGCATCGCTCGCCTACGCCGAGCTCGGAATCGGCCTGGCGCGGCGTGCGTGGCTGACGAAGGAGCAGGTGTTGAATACGCGCACATGGGCCGAGATCGCCGAGGCTCGAGCATGAGCACGTTTCGCGAAGACGGCGCTGCCGCTCTCGAGTGGGTCGCGCGCTACCTCGAAACCGTGACCGACCACCCGGTCCTGGCGCGCGTCGAGCCGGGCGCGATCAGAGCCACGCTGCCCTCCTCACCACCCGACGCGGCCGAGCCGTTCTCCGCCGTGTTGCGCGATCTCGACGAGATCCTGATGCCGGGGATCACGCACTGGCAGAGCCCGCGCTACTTCGCCTACTTCGCGACGACCGCTGCGGAGCCGGGGATCCTTGCCGAGCTCCTGATCGCCGGGCTCAATCAGGTGGGCATCCTCTGGCGCGCCTCGCCTGCTCTTCAGGAGCTCGAGGAGGTGACGCTCGACTGGCTGCGGCAGCTGCTCGGCCTGCCCGATCCGCTCCACGGCCACATCGAGGATACGGCTTCCTCGGGGTTGATCACCGCGCTTGCGGCCGCCCGTGCCGTGAGCCCCGACCGGAGAGTCGTCGTCTGCTCGGAGCACACGCACTCATCGACCACGAAGGCGGCGCGCCTGCTCGAGCTCGAGGTCAGGGCGGCGCCTGTCGATGGGGCGTTCGCGTTGCGACCCGACCAGCTCGACCTCGCCGGTGCCTGCGCGGTCGTCGCCACTGTGGGCACGACGTCGTCGGCGGCGGTCGATCCGGTGGCCGCGATTGCCGATCGGGCCCTGGCTGAGGGTGTGTGGCTTCACATCGATGCCGCCTATGCTGGTGCGGCGGCTGTGTGCCCGGAGCTTCGGCACCACTTCGCCGGCTGGGAGCGGGCCGATTCGATCGGCGTCAATCCGCACAAGTGGCTGTTCACGCCCATGGATTGCTCGGTGTTCTTCTGCCGCCGCCCGGACGACCTTCGGCGCGCATTCAGCCTCGTGCCGGAGTATCTGCGCGTGAACGAGGACGTCGTCAGCCTGAGCGAGTACGCCTCGCCGCTCGGACGGCGCTTCCGGGCGTTGAAGCTCTGGGCGACGCTGAGGTGCTTCGGCCGCGAGGGCCTGCAGGCGATCATCCGCGAGCACGTGAGGCTCGCCGCGCTCTTCGAGGCGTGGGTCGACGCCGAGCCGGGGTGGGAGTTGTGTGCGACGCGCCACTTCTCGCTCGTCTGCTTCCGAAAGGTCGGGAGCGACGAGGAGAATGAGTCGATCCTGCGCCGCGTCAACGACAGCGGCGAGATCTTCCTTTCACACACGAAGCTCGACGGCCGGTTCGTGCTGCGGCTCGCGATCGGCAACGCCCGGACGAGCGAGGCCGATGTGGCGCTCGCGTGGGACGTTCTGCGCCGCGAGGCCGGCTAGTGCGCCTCGTTCTCATCGGCCTCGTGGCCGGCCTGTTCAGCTCGCTGTTCGGCGTCGGCGGCGGCATCGTGATCGTGCCACTCCTGATCATCTTGGCGGCCTTCAGCACGAAGGAGGCGACGTCGATCTCACTCGGGGCGATCGTGATCACCGCCCTCGCCGGGGTGACGCTCTACGCCTCGCGCGGGAAGGTTGACGTTGGCTACGCCGCCCTCGTCGGGATCCCGGCGATGGGAGGAGCGATCCTCGGCGCTGCGGCGCAACAGCGGCTTTCGAACCGAGTCCTGACGGCGGCGTTCGCTGTGCTCCTTGCGGCGATCGGTGTCTGGTTGATCGCAGGATGAGCACGACGACGCTCGTTCTTGCGATCGGGCTGGGAGTCATCGCCGGCGTGATGTCGGGCCTCTTTGGCGTCGGGGGCGGGATACTCTTCGTGCCGATTCTCGTCGCGCTCGGTCTCGGCCAGGTCGAGGCGGCTGCCACGTCGCTGCTCGCAGTGGTGCCGACCGCCGCCGTCGGAACCTGGCGGCAGGCGCGGTACGGCAATCTGAAGCTGCGACCGTCTCTCATCGTGGGCGTGGCGTCGATCGCGGGCGTCGAGATCGGGGTGCAGATCGCGACGTCGCTGCCCGAGCACGTCCTCCGCCGCCTGTTCGGCGTGTTGCTGATTGCCGTCGCGGCGCACCTCGCGTGGCGCGCCGTCGGCACCCGGGCGAGCTACCCTGGGAGACGGTGAAGCGCGCGTCCCTCCTTGCGGTGCCCTTTCTCGTCGCCCTTGTCGCCTCTCTGGCCGCGGCCGCGCCGCAGCAGCCGGAGGCGCTGGCGACCGCGCTGATCTCACGGGTGGCGCAACCCGGGGTCTCTGATCAGGTGTCCCTGTCGCTCGCGGCACCTCCGCCGGCTGCGCAGAACGTGACCGGCTACGCGTACCCGGCCGACGGCTCGATCGTGCGGATCGGCTCCGCCGACGCACGGGTCACAGCCCAGCCAGGGGTCTCCTCGAGCGCCCAGAGCGGCGTCAGCGCGCTCGCGGTAGCGCTCTTCGGCGGCGAGATCACCGTCGACTCGCTCGACGTGCGGTCGAGTGTTGCCGCGGGATCCGCGAACTCTTCCGCGAACGTCTCGGCCTCGTCGTTGACCGGCCTCACGGTGCTTGGGCAGCTCATCACGCCGTCCGCGAACGTGATCATTCCGCTTGCAGACTGGGGGAGTCTCGAGCTGCTCGGGTCCGTCGTCGAGACCGTGCAGGAGCCACCCCGGTCGGCGAAGGCGACGGTCACCGCCCTCCGCGTGAAGCTGAATGCAGACCACGGCGGCCTGCTCGCTGGGAGCACAATCGAGATTGGCACGGTCTCCACCACCGCGACTGCAGCGCCGGCGGCGACCAGCCCGTCGCTACCCGCGGCTCCGACCGCGACGAGGCCCACGCCGCTGCCGGTGATTCCACCGGACGCCCCCCGCGAGCCCGGAAAATCGATCCCCGGCGCGCCTCCCGAACTCGTGCGCCCCGCTCCCGAGGTGACGGCTCAGCTCTCGACCGGCGGCTACGTCTTCCCTGTGTATGGCCCGGCTTCGTTCGGCGACACGTTCGGCGCATCCCGCCCCGGCATCTCGGGTGGCTGGCATCACGGAGAGGACATTTTCTCCCCGCTCGGGACACCGCTGCTGGCGGTCGCGGACGGCACCGTCTTCTCCGTCGGCTGGAACGACATCGGTGGCTGGCGCGTGTGGCTCCGTGATCGGGTCGGGAACGAGTTCTACTACGCCCATCTTTCCGCGTACTCACCGCTCGCCGTCAACGGCCGGCAGGTCAAGGCGGGCGACGTGTTGGGATTCATGGGCAAGACCGGCGACGCCGAGTTCTCGCTCGTCCACGTCCATTTCGAAATTCATCCCGTTTCGCTCCTTGCCCGCGGCTATGACGGCGCGGTGGCGCCGTACCCGTTCCTGAACGCATGGCGCCGGGCGCAGGATGTGTCGTTCGACGCCGGCCGGGCTTACCTGCCGCTCGATGGGCCCAGCTCGGCGCGAGGTGGTATCGCGCCCCCGGCCGGAGCCATTCTGCTCGAGGCAGACGACATCTCGAGCGCAAGCGGGCTGACCCCGGGCGCCCTCGCAGCGACCCTCTCCGGCCGAGCTCCGAAGAGCCCGGCCGGTGGCGAGGACAGCTAGCTCTGATCAGGGCTAGTGGCCGCCTTACTTGCTGTCGTCGGCCGCTTCCACCGCGTCCGCGACGGCCTCGGCGGCGCCATTCGCCGCCGCAGCACCGTTCTCGAACGCACCAGCTCGGGGGAGATCGAAGTCGTCGAGCGGCTGTAGATCGTCGTCACCGGCGACCTTCTCCATCAGCCAGTCCCGCGTCTGCGGGCCCGACCACGGGTTGTAGAGCGCGCCGGCGAGGAGGCCCGCTAGCAGCATCGCGTTCCGGCCCTTGTGGCCTTTCTTCTTGCCCTTCAGCGAGCCCGCCGCCTTACCGAAATCCTCGAGTGCCTTGCGGAGATTCTCCTGCACCTTTGCGTCGGTCGCAAGGCGTGAAGCAGACTTGACGGCACCATCGCCCTTCGCGTCTTTGACGAGCGGGCCATACAGCTTCTTCGCCGCGGAGAGGGCCTCCTTCAGGTCATCGCGGAAGTCCTTGTCGTTCAGCGCGCGATCGAGATACGGCTTCAACGTCTCGACCGTCGGCGCAACCTTGAGATCTTTCTTGGCCATCTCGGCCATCCTTTCCTCATGCTACGGGAACACTGAAGTATGCCAACGCCGCGTCGCCTACGATTGGTTCTACTGATGCGCCGGACAAAACTCATCACCTTCGCAGCGTTCGGGGTCGTGTCAAGCCTTCTGTATGTCTGGGTGGCAGCCGTTCGCGCGGTTCCCGGCGTCCGCAAACGGAAAGCCGCAGCCCGAGCAGCCAGATGATACCCGCTCTGCCGCGAGCGAAACGCAACTACGGTTGTCGCAACGAGGAGAACGATCGCGTCGTAGCGCAGAAGCTGGCGACTCGAGTGGACAGCCGCTCGGCGAGGGGGTCTGACTGATGGAACGGTGGACACGATTCGTGCTGCGGCACCGCTGGCTCGTGCTGGGCGCGTGGCTTGCCGTCTTCGTCGTCGCGGGGTGGGCCTCGTCCCAGCTTGGTGACCTGCTCACCAACCGCTTCACGCTGCCGGGAACCGACTCGCAGCGGGCGGAGCAGATCCTCCAGGATCACTTTGGGCAGCGGTCGACGGGATCGTTCACCCTCGTGATCAAGAGCGAGGGCGGCGAGGTGGCGTCGCTCCTGCCGCAGGCGCGCCAGGCAGCTGCCCGTGCTGCCGCGGAGCTCCCGACCGGGAAGCTCGTGTCGGTGCTCCCGCTCGCCGACTCCGTCATTGCGGCCCAGATCGTCTCCGACCTCGACCCGGCGGACGCCAAGGGGAGCACCGAGGCGATGCGTCTGGCGGCGGGCTCGATCCCGGGCGCTCGGCTCTACCTCACGGGCCAGGCGGCAACCGAGCACGATCTCGATCCGGTGTTTGCCGAGGACCTCAAGAAGGGCGAGCTCTACCTGGCGATCCCGATCGCGCTCGTGATCCTCATCTTCACGTTCGGCACGCTCTCGTTCCTGGTGCCGTTCATCTTCACCCTCGTGACCATTCCGACGACGCTCGGGATCATCTGGATCATCGCGAACTACATGGAGCTGACGACCTATCTGACGAATCTGGTCTCGCTGATCGGGCTCGGGATCGCTATCGACTACTCGCTCCTGATGGTGTATCGGTTCCGGGAGGAGCTCCGCAACGGACAGGAGCGGGACGAGGCGATCGTGACGATGATGAACACGTCGGGCCGAGCGGTCGTCTTCTCCGGCACCGCCGTCGCGATCGGCCTTGCGTTGCTGCTGTTCATGCCGCTGCCGTTCATGCGCGGCTTCGGTGTCGGCGGCCTGATCATCCCGACGGTCTCGGTGATCGCGGCCATGACGTTCCTGCCGGTGATCCTCTCGCTGCTCGGCCGCAGGCTCGAACGCGTCCGGCTGCTGCCCCGGAGGCTGATGGAACGCCGTGCCGACCACGAGCACGGGTTCTGGGCGAAGCTCGCGCACTGGATCATGCGGCGCCCGTGGCCTGTGGCGATCGGCGCGACGGCGTTCCTCCTCCTGCTCACGGCGCCGGTGCTCGCGCTGGAGCTCGGGCCCGGCTCGAACGAGGGCATCCCGAAGCGACTCGAATCGGTTCAGGGCCTCGACGTGCTGACGGCGGCGGTCGGCGCGGGCGCCACGGCGCCGAGTGCGATCGTGATCGACACTGGCCGGGCGGGAGCCGTGACCGACCCGGCCATCACCGCCGCGTTGGCGCGCCTGCGGACGGGCCTCGAGGCCGATCCGCAGGTGGCACGCGTCGACTTCGAGGCGGGGAACCCGCAATACGCCGACCCGACGGGCCGGTACCTGAATGTGCAGGCCGTGGGTAAGAGCGACTACGGCAAGCCGGAGAGCCTTGACTTCGTCGACCGTTTGCGCGGCGATATCGTGCCCGCCGCCAACTTCCCTCCATCTGTGACGGTCGTCGCAGGAGGCGGGCCCCCGGGCGGCAAGGACTTCCTCAGCCTGACCTACAGCTGGTTTCCAGGGCTCGTGGCCATGGTGCTGATCGCCACCTACGTGCTTCTCGTCAGGGCCTTTCGCTCGCTGCTCCTGCCTCTCAAGGCGATCATTCTCAACCTCCTCTCGATCGGCGCCGCCTACGGTTTGCTCGTCGTCGTCTTCAAGTGGGGCTGGGGTGAGCCGCTGGGCCTGATCTCGTACGACCAGATCGAAGGCTGGATCCCGGTGATGCTGTTCGCGATGCTCTTCGGTCTTTCGATGGACTACGAGGTGTTTCTCGTCAGCCGCATGCGTGAGGCATGGGATGCGGGCGCATCGAACGAGGAGGCGGTGGTGATCGGCCTCGAGAAGACCGGGCGGCTCGTGACGGCCGCTGGGCTGATCATGTTCGCGGCGTTCATGGGGTTCGTGGCGGGGTCGATCGTCGGCCTGCAGCAGTTCGGCTTCGGCCTTGCAGCCGCGATCCTGATCGACGTCACGATCGTCCGTTCGCTGCTCGTGCCGGCGGCGATGAAACTGTTCGGTCAGTACAACTGGTGGCTGCCGGAGGGGGTGGCAAAGATCGTTCGCGTCCCCTCGTCACCCCTCGGCGAACATCGCCCGATTCTCCGTCCAGCCGGGAAGTGAGGCTCGGGCCTCACCCGCCATGCTCCCTCGCCGTAGGCTGAACCGGTGCACACACCTCCCCTCGTTCGAGGCCCTGTCGTCGCCCGCTGGGTCTCACTGGGCGCCGGCCTGTTCCTTTTTGCGTTCGGGATCGTGCTCCTGCTCGAGTCGGAGCTCGGCCTCTCGCCCTGGGATGTTCTGAATCAGGGTGTCTCGGAGCACACGTCGCTGTCGTTCGGCACGGCGAACATCGCGATTGCGGTTGTCGTGCTCGTGCTCGCCTGGGCGCTCGGCGCCCGCATCGGCCCAGGCACCGTCGCGAACGCGATCCTGATCGGCCTGATGGTCGACGGTCTGCTCGCGATCGACGTGGTCGACGCCCTTTCGGAGTCGTCGCTCACAGCCCGGATCACGTTCATGGTTGTCGGCATCCTGATCATCGGGATCGGGTCAGGACTCTACATCGGGGCGGGGCTGGGAGCGGGCCCGCGCGACTCGCTGATGCTCGTTGCCGCCCGGCGAGCCGGCGTTCGGATCGGGACCGCCCGCGTGACGATCGAGGTTGTCGTGACCGTGGTCGGGTTTGCGCTCGGAGGCACCGTCGGGATCGGCACGCTTGCCTTCGCGTTCGGTATCGGCCCGGCCGTAGAACTCTCGTTCTGGCTGCTCGAACACAGCCCGCTCGCAGATGCGGCACCCGACGCGACGCAGCTACTACCCCCGGAGACAGGTTCGGTATAAGGCGGCGCGGGTTTTCGGGGGAACTAGCTACTTTCCGGCTTCGCCGCCGATTCAGAAATCCCCGAAGGCGCACGCGCTTTCCGACATTCGGGCTGACACAAGGCGCAGCCTCCCATTTTAACGACTTCCCCCACCCGCTACATCACGGCCTACCGACGACGGTTCTGCGGGGGAAGTCGTTAGCATCGGCGCCATGAAGGGACTGGTCTGTGCAGGGGGAGAGGCGACGCGGCTCGGCGAGTTGACGCGCGTCACGAACAAGCATCTGCTGCCGGTGGGTAGCTGGCCGATGGTGTACTACCCCCTGCAGCTGCTCCAGCTCGCGGGGATCCGCGAGGTGCTCGTCGTAACGGGCAAGGGCCATGCAGGTCAGATGATCGACCTGCTTGGCGACGGGCATCTCTCCGTCCGCGGGAGTGATGCGCCGCTGCTCGAACTCGACCTCACCTACAAGGTGCAGACGCGCCCCGGCGGGATCGCCGAGGTGGTGGGCATGGCCGAGGACTTCGCGGGCGGTGAGCCGCTCGTGGTGGTTCTCGGAGACAACATCTTCGAGTACTCACATGCAGGGGAGATCGCCGCCTGGGGCGCAAGCGGCGGTGGGGCCCAGGTCTTCGTCAAGGACGTTCCCGATCCCGAGAACTTCGGCGTCGTGGTCTATGACGACGCGGGCACCGTGGTCGACCTGGCCGAGAAGGCGGGGATCGTCGATCTCCGCTACCCGTCGCCACCGACGAGCGATGCCGTCGTTGGTCTCTACTGCTACCCGTCGGATGTCTTTGCCGTGATCGCGAGCCTCGAGCGGTCGAGTCGCGGTGAGCTCGAGATCACCGACGTCAACCGGGCCTACGCGGAGCGGGGTGCCTTGTCGGTCGTACCGGTGCGCGGCTGGTGGGAGGACGCCGGCAAGCACTGGCAGCATCTCGCCGAGATCGGCCGGACGATCGACGAGACGGGCGCCAACAAATGAGCGTCGAAGGGATTGTGCGGATCCCGCTGCGGCGGTTCGAGGACGAGCGCGGCTGGTTCTGCGAACTGCGACGCGAGAGCCTCCTGCCGAACCCCACCTTGCAAACCAATGTGTCGCTGTCGCGCCGCGGCGTCATCCGGGGCCTTCATTTTCACGAGCGCGGCCAGGACGACCTCTTCGCATGCCTGCAGGGAACGGCGCGTGTCGTCGTGCTCGACCGCGTCACGGGCGGCACCTTCACGGAGGACATTGGTGACGAGAACCCGGTGGCGCTCTACATTCCGGGCCGCCACGCGCACGGCTTCGAGGCGCTCACCGACCTGCTGTTTGCCTACCACGTGACCGAGGAGTACGACGCGACCGATCCCGACGAGCAGGGCATCCCCTGGAACGACCCTCGCGTAAAAGACCTGTGGAGCACCCAGAAACCGATTCTCTCCGCCCGGGACCGAGAGGCTTGAGCCACCGTCGCGTCCTGATCACCGGCGCAAGCGGCCAACTGGGCGCCGCACTCGCAGCGGCCTTTTCTGCGGACCGCGTGCGCGCGCTGACGCGCGAGGACTGGGACGTGAGGTTCCCTGCGCCTGACGGGCTGGCCCCTCCGGAACTCGTGCTCCACACGGCGGCGTGGACGAACGTGGACGGTGCCGAGGACGACCCACAGGGCGCCGCCGAGGTGAATGTCGGTGGCACTGCTCACGCAGCGGGGCTCGGGGCACCGATCGTCGCGTACTCCTCCGATTACGTCTTCGACGGATGCAAGGGAGCGCCGTACGTCGAGTCCGACAGCCCGAGCCCGCTATCCGCTTATGGCAGGACGAAGCTCTACGGCGAAGCTGCGGCGGGTGAGCGTGCCTGGGTGGTGCGGAGCTCATGGCTCTTCGGCCCGACGGGGCATAACTTCGTTCGCACCATGCTCCGTCTTGGAGCCGAGCGGGACGAGGTCGCCGTTGTCGCCGACCAGCGAGGCTGTCCCACCTACGTCGGGCATCTGGCGGCTGCGACGCACGAGCTCGTCGACGCGACAGCCCCGTTCGGTGTTTGGCACCTCGCAGCAGCGGGAGACTGCACCTGGGCCGACCTGGCCGAGGCGATCTTCGAGCAGGCCGGCCTCAGCTGCCGGGTACAACGGATCACGACAGCGGAGTTCGGCGCGAGAGCTCCGCGCCCGCCCGCCGCGATCCTCCGCAGCGAGAAGGGAGCACCGGAACTCCCTCACTGGCGCGAAGGCCTGGCCGAGTGCCTCGCCGTGCTCAACGAACGGCCGCTCCGAAGGCAGGGCCGCACAACGGCTTTGTGAGGCTTTGTCACACGAATTGACGGCTGAGCAGCGGCTACCCTGTCATGATGCGTGTGCTCGTCACCGGTGGGGCCGGGTTCATCGGCTCACACTTTGCGCGCCGGCTCGTTGGGGGTGGCACCGATGTAGTCGTCCTCGACAAGCTCACGTACGCGGGCAACCCGGCAAACCTCGCCGGTGTCGACCATGAATTCGTCAGGGGCGATATCGCCGACCCGGACGCAGTGGCGCGCGCGGCTGCGGGCTGCGCTGCGATCGTCAACTTCGCAGCCGAGACCCACGTCGACCGCTCGATCCTGGGCCCGCAGGAGTTCGTTCACACCGACGTGCTCGGGACGATGTGCCTTCTCGAATGGGCGCGGGCGAACGACGCCCGCTACGTCCAGGTCTCGACCGACGAGGTGTATGGCGACTTCGCGGCCGGCGGCCGGGCCGGTGAGGATGACCCGCTGCGACCTTCGAGCCCCTACAGCGCCGCAAAGGCCGGCGGCGACCTGCAAGTGCTCGCCTACGTCCGCACCTACGGCGTCCGGGCCTCGATCACCCGTGGCGCGAACACCTACGGCCCGAACCAGTACCCCGAAAAGCTCGTGCCACTGTTCGTCACGAACGCTCTCGAGGGCAAGGCTCTGCCGGTCTACGGCGACGGGAAGCAAGTTCGGGAGTGGCTGCACGCCGAGGATCACTGTGCCGGCATCGAGCTCGTCCTCCACGAGGGCGCCTCCGGCGAGATCTACAACGTCGGCGGTGAGGATCACGAGAACCTCGAGGTCACCCACCGCATCCTCGAGCTGACCGGCGCGGATCCGTCACTCGTCCGTCACGTCGAGGATCGCGCCGGCCACGACCGCCGCTACGCGGTCGACGACACGAAGCTCCGTGCGCTCGGCTGGTCGCCGATGCACTCGTTCGGCGAGGGCGGCCTGCCCGCCACAGTCGACTGGTACCGCACCAACCGTGCCTGGTGGGAGCCGATCAAGTCGGGGGCCTATCGAACCTACTACGACGAGCAGTACGCAAACCGACTCAAGGCCTGAGCCGTCCTACCGAGAACATCCCGGTGAGGTATCTCATGAGGCACGCCATCGTTCTTGTTCTTTCACTCGCGCTTGTCGCCGCTGCTGCGGCAAACCCGTCTCTGCCGTCAGTACCGTCGCCGATCGCGCCCACGGCAGCGCTGTCGGCCCCGGTCTACGTGCTGTCGGGCGGCGGTTACGGTCACGGCGTTGGTCTGAACCAGTACGGCGCCTTCGGCCAGGCGAAGGCGAATCGAAGCTACCGTGACATCCTGGGGTTCTACTACCCAGGCACGGAGCTCGGCAAGGCGCCCAGCGCGAAGGTTCGCGTCCTCATCGCCGACGGTCGCTCCTCGGTCAAGCTTGCCTCGCTGGTGCCGTTCTCCGTCCGTGACGGTTCGGGAGTAGTGGCATCGCTTCCGGCAGGGGAGATCGTACTCGAGCCCGACCTCGAGCTCGTTGTCGACGGAACGACGAAGACGCTGCTCGCTCCGCTTGCCTTCATGCCGGGGAAGGGCGGAACGCTGACGTTGGACGGCAGGGGCTATCGCGGCGAGCTCACGGCCACGGTCGTGCTGAAGGCCCTGCGGATCATCGATGTGGTGGGCCTAGACGCATATCTGCTCGGTGTTGTCCCTGGTGAGATGCCCAAGGAATGGCCCGCGGCCGCCCTGCAGGCCCAGGCGGTTGCCGCCCGCTCCTACGCGCTCGCGAGCATCGTCAAGAACCGGCCCTTCGACCTCTACTCGGATCCTCGCAGCCAGGTCTACTACGGCGTCGCGGCCGAGTCGCCGGCGACGACCGCGGCCGTGAAGGCGACGAGGGGCGAGATCCTCACCTACGGCGGCAAGGTGGCAACAGCGTTTTACTACTCGTCCTCAGGAGGTCGCACCGCGTCGAGCGAGGACGTCTTCGGTGTCGTGACGCCCTACCTGCAGGCCCGCGACGATCCGTGGGACACGCTCTCGCCGTACCACCGCTGGGCGCCGCGCTCCTACACCGCCGTGTCGCTCGGGCGCGCTTTCGGGCTGTCCGGCCCGGTCGCCGACGTCGAGGTCGTTCCTACACTTTCCGGGCGGCCCGCGTCCGTCACGCTCGTCAAGAAGACGGGGGTCCGCGTGTTGCTGAGGGCAGCCGACGTGCGAGCCCGGCTCGGGTTACGGTCGACCGCTTTCCGGCTCGGCGTCCTCCGGGTCGCTCGCGCCCCGGCCGCCACGCCGGCAGGATCGCCGGTCGTCGTTTCCGGCCTTGCGCGTGACGTCGAGGGACCGTTGCTCGAGAAGCTTGGCGCGACCGGCATGTGGCTTCCCTCAGTCAAGGTGGTGCCCGAAGAGGACGGCTCCTTCACCGCCACCGTCAGACCGAAGGTGACCGCAACATATCGGCTCACGGCGGATGGTCAGGTCGGTCCGGCGTTGACGATCACCGTTACCGCAGGAGCGGCGAAGTGACCGCAAAGGCGGCGGTTGCAGTCGGCGCCGTTGCGGTGTGTATCGGTGCTGCCCTCTGCCTCGACGCGCCGCCCACCGCCGCCGCGGCCCGGTTTGCCGTCGGGATCGTGCCGGGCGCCGACTCTGCCGCTGTCGCGCAACGACTTCGGGACCGGGGTGCAACCGGAATCGCCGATCTCGCACCCATTCCGGTGCTGGTCGTCTCTGCGCCTCGCGCGGTGGCGCTGCGGGGCGTGCCTGGAACGCGATATGTGGAGACGCTGCGAAGTCGGAGAGCGGCGTTCGTGCCGAACGATCCCTACCTGACGCGACAGTGGTACGCGGCCCAGAACCGTGCGTTCGACGCCTGGCCAGAGCCGCCGCCTCTCGCATCCGTGCGGGTCGCGGTGATCGACTCGGGTATCGACGGCACCCACCCAGAACTGCTCGGCCGGATCGCCGCCTCGAAGAGCTTCGTCGCCGGACCTGCCACCGTCGACACGCAGGGGCACGGAACGTTCGTGGCCGGCCTGATTGCAGCGCGGACAAACGACGGCGTCGGCATTGCCGGCCTCGCACCACCTGCCGAGCTTCTTGTCGCCAAGGTCGTCGGGCCGCAGAGGTCGATCCCGGTCGAGGCCGAGGCAAAAGCGATCCGCTGGGCGGTCGCGAGCGGCGCCCGTATCATCAACATGAGCCTCGCAGGGCTTCGCGATCCTGGTAATCCAGGCAGGGACACGTACTCCCAACTCGAGGCGGATGCTGTCGCCTACGCAGTCTCGAAGGGCGTCCTCGTCGTCGCGGCGGTAGGTAACTCCGACCAGGCACCCTCGCAGCCGTGGCCCTATGCGAGCTGGCCGGCGGCTCTGCCGCACGTTCTCGGCGTCAGTGCCCTCAGCCGGGCCGGCCGCTCGCCCGGCTTCTCGAACCGCGACCCGCAGTTCAACGATATTGCGGCTCCGGGCGAAGACATCCTCTCGCTATTCCCGCGAGCGCTGACGGCCGGGCGCCCTGAGTGTGTGGAGCAGGGGTATTCGAGCTGTGGCCCGGAGGAGTATCGGTCGGCCGAGGGCACGAGCTTCGCAGCACCTCAGGTGGCCGCTGCGGCGGCGGTGCTCCTCGCAACCTCTCCGACGCTCGCGCCCGATCAGGTGGTGACGCTTCTGGAAGGGAGCGCGGTCGATGCCGTTCCGGCGAACGGATGCGGAGCCTGTGCGATCGGCCGAGACCGCTTTACCGGCGCCGGGAGGCTCGATCAGGTGGCTGCACTGACCTTGCTCGCCGCGGGCGAGCCCCCCCGCGACCGCTACGAGCCGAATGACGGCGGTGGCGCGAGTGCGTACCCACTCTTCGGGTCGCGACGTCAGGTCGAGGCGACGCTCGACTACTGGAACGATCGCGACGACGTGTACCGCGTCCACCTCCGTACGGGTGAGCGTGTGGTCGTAACGTCGGCAACGACCCCCGTCCGTCCGGCTCTCGCGCTCTGGCGGCCGGGAACGGAGACCGTCGATGTCGCTTCGGCACCGGTGCGACGTCTCGCTGTTCGTCCACCCGGCGCCACGCTGAGGTACCGGGCGCGCGTG
>JANOUB010000286.1:0-2372 GCA_031416615.1 Thermoleophilia bacterium | reverse complement strand
CGAGCGTCTGGGCCTCGATCCCTTGCGCCGCGTCGACGACCAGCAGGGCCCCCTCGCATGCCTGGAGCGAGCGCGACACCTCGTAGGTGAAGTCGACGTGTCCGGGCGTATCGATCAGGTTCAGCTGGTAGCCCTTCCAGGTGACTCGCACCGCCTGAGCCTTGATCGTGATCCCGCGCTCGCGCTCGAGATCCATCGAATCGAGCAGCTGATCGCGCATGTCGCGATCGGCGACGGTGTCCGTGATCTGGAGGATGCGATCGGCCAGGGTCGATTTCCCGTGGTCGATGTGCGCGATGATGGAGAAGTTGCGGATCCTGCTCTGGTCCATGGCGATCAGGCCCGGATGCTAGCTGTCATGCGGTTTTGCCTGGATTCCGGTGACAGTGCCGGGTCACCGGTTCGCTCCCCCGCCAGCGTTTCTGAGGTGACCGTCCAGAGCAGCCACCACATCATGTGACCAACGAGGAAGCCCTCGTCGCCAGGGCAGCAGCAGTTTCTCTATCGCTTGACAATGTATCTATCTTCGATATATAATCCGGACATGGAGAATCAGGATCTACGCGAGTTCCTTCCCCTCGCAGCCGCTCAGTTCCACATTCTTGTTGCTCTATCGGCCTCAGAGCTTCACGGTTACGCGATCATGCAGGCGGTCGATTCGTCGTCCGACGGGCTGGTGAAGATCGGTCCCGCAACGCTCTACGGGACGTTGAAACGACTCGTAGACGAAGGCCTCGCGGAAGAGGTGGCTAAGCCCCTTGCGCCCGGGGACGACACACGTCGGCGGTACTACCGGCTGACCGGCCTCGGCAGTCGCGTGTGTGCCGCGGAAGCCGAACGTCTCGCTGCGCTCGTGACGTTCGTGCGCGCCCATCTCAAACCCGGCCTGGCCTGATGTTCGCGCCACTCGTCCGCCGCGGCTACCAGCTTCTTATCCCGCTGTACCCCGCAGCGTTTCGACGCGAGTTCGGCGACGACATGCTGCTCCTCTTCGATTCGCTGGTCGCTGACCGAGGCATCCTCGCGGCCGCCAGCCGCACATCGCTCGATCTCATCGTCACCGTGCCTCGCTACCGACTGGAGACCGTCATGACCGATTCACGCGCTACCCAGGTGCTCACCGCCACCATCGCAGGACTTCTGGTGCTCGGTTTCATCAGCCCGATGGCGGGTTTACCCTGGCCCAGCCCGCTCCTGATCCTCGCTGGCCTCGGACTCACCGTTGCGAACCGCACCCGGCTGGCCCATGCGATCCGCACCCCCGACTCATCTCGCCGCAGCCGCCGGCTTCGCCTATCGGCACTCAGCGCAGCTGTCTTCGCGGCAGCCGTGGTCGGCTACGGCGTCGTGATCTGGGACGAGACGGCGAGCACACTCGGCCTGTTGCTCCCGAGCTTCCTGGGAACGGCCGCGCTGGTCTGCTCCGCCTGGTTCCTCGTTGCCGGCCTCCTAACGCCGCGAAGTGCGAACATACCTGTGGTGGGACGCTGAACATGAGCGTTTGCCGATGGGCATGAAACCACGTAAACCCGGGGATGACTGATCGCTTGTTCGGGGCCGCGCAGAGCCGACCTTGAAGCGTGACGCGGGACCGAAGGGGCCAGGCACCAAGCATGGGCCGCTCGTCGGCCGCGGTGATTGCCTCGACCCCCAGTCGGTTGCCGTCATCCGGCCCATCCGGACGACCCAACGGGTGCTCCGACCGGCACCCTAGCGCTCGAGCACCCAGGCGTGCCCGACGGAGAACGGCTCGTAGCCGAGTCTTGCGTTGATCGCCAGCATCGGTGCGTTGGTCTCGTCATTCTGGGTGATCACCCTCGTGATCCCGGCTACCGCGGCCCACGTGAGCGAGTGCTGTTTCAGCAGCAGCCCGAGACCCCTGCCACGGAAGTCGCGGATGACGCCCGTGCCGCCGTTCGCGGCGCGGCCCGTCTCGCGATCGGTGTAAAGGAACGTCGTCCCGGCGACGACGCCGTCAGCGAGCACGACTGCGCTGAGCTCGTGGTCGCAGTCCGGGTGATCCCAGATCAGGCGCCGCCAGGTCTCGTAGGTCATGCCGGAGAAGTCTGAAGGACCCGGCTCGTCGAGGGAACTCTCGTGGTCAGCGGCAAAGACGGGCTCCGGGTCGTCGACGAAACTCCTCATCGAACGGAGCTCGATGCCCTGGGGTGGCAGCGGCGGCTGACCGATCGTCCGCGGATCGACAGCGGAGCTCGTCTCGGTCGCCTCGAGGCTGAATCCGCGCGCACGGGCAAACGCGATCGTGTCTTCGTCTGCACGGCTGTACGCGACGATGCGACGCGCCCCGATCTGGTCGAGATGCGCCGAGACGACATCCCAGAGGGCAGGGCCGATGCCCTCGCGTCGGTGCG
>JANOUB010000285.1:0-4706 GCA_031416615.1 Thermoleophilia bacterium | reverse complement strand
CCCATTTGCGGGAACTCTATGTCGTCCGACAGCCCCCGTACGCTGCAGCCATGGATCAGCCCACACGAATCGACCTTCTCGAACTCGACATCGACCTCCGCCTCGCCGATCTCTGGCGCGAGGCGGCCGATGTCTCCGAATGGAACCTCGAGGTCGTCTCGGCCTTCATGCGGGCCTCGTACGGCAAGGGCTACTGCGACGCCTTCACCGAGGACTCGCCCGGCTCGCTCTGCCACGAACACGGGTACGAGATCCCCGGCCGGCGGCAGTCCGTTCGCGCAGCGTAGCCTGGGGTCAAGGGTAACTGGCGTAAGGGCCGCCGCTGTAAGGGTAACTGGGGTAAGAGTAAGCAGCGCCGCGCCCGTCTCATCGCGGGTATCCTGCCAGGGTGACCAGGAAGCGCTCTCCGGCGCGTCTCGTCATCGCCCTCTCGATCGCGGCGGTGCTCGCAGTCTTCCTCCTCTACACCTCGATCGCGGGTGGGGGTACTCCGTCGGTGAAGCCGAGCGAGCTCGCAGGCCAGACAGGCCCCGTCTCGCTCGTCGGACGGGTTGTCGGTAAGCCGACGGGAGACGCTCACGAAGGAGGCCTGCGGTTCCGGCTCCGTGACGTCAAGGCCACCTCTGGCGCGACGGTGCCAGTCCTCTACACCGGGAGCGTCCCTGATCTGTTCGCCTCCGGCCGCGACATCGTGGTCGACGGGACGCTGAAGAACGGCACGTTCGTCGCCACGCCGGGCACGATGGTGACGAAGTGCCCGTCCAAGTACACGGCCGTCAAGCCGGCTGCACCGTAGTGCATCCCGTAATCTTCGACCGGAAACCAGGAGGGGAAGGGCGCAGGCCCGTCCCGGTCCCGAGCGGCTGCCCAGCCTGTCTGTGGGGCACACCGGCGAAACGTTCCCGGAGAGACCACTAATGGCTGAACTGGGCCGCGCGGCGCTCGTCGTCACGCTCGGCCTGTGTCTCTACGCCACCGTGGCCGGGGCGTTCGCGGCGGCTCACAGGCGGCGCCGGCTCGCTCTCTCGGCCCGCAATGCCTTGATCGCGGCGTTCGGCTCGACGCTCGTTGCCTCGGTGGTGCTCGCGGCAGGGTTCCTCCGCAACGACTTCTCGCTCGTCACCGTCGCGAGCACCTCGAACCGGTCGCTCTCGGGGGCCTACAAGCTCTCGGCGTTCTGGGGTGGCCAGGAAGGGTCGCTGCTCCTCTGGCTGCTGATCCTGACGGGTTATTCGGCGCTCGCCGTGTGGGTCAACCGCAACCGCACCCGCGATCTCGTCGTGTGGGTGACGCCCGTGCTCGGGGGCATCGCCGTCGGATTCGCCTTCCTGCTCGTCGCCGTCGTGAGCCCGTTCGCGGTGCAGGCGGCACCGATCGACGGGGCCGGACTCAACCCGAGCCTTCAGAACCCCTACATGATGTCGCACCCGCCGTTCCTCTATCTCGGCTTCGTCGGCCTCTCGGTGCCGTTCGCCTTCGCGATGGGGGCGCTGCTCGCGGGTCGCACGGACGAACGCTGGATCGTTGCTACGAGACGGTGGACGCTCATCGCCTGGACGGCGCTCGGCATCGGTCAGCTGGTCGGTTCCAAGTGGGCCTACGAGGAGATCGGTTGGGGCGGCTTCTTCGCCTGGGACCCGGTCGAGAACGCCGCGCTGATGCCCTTCCTCGCCGCGACCGCGTTCCTCCACTCGGTGCTGATCCAGGAGAAGCGCGGGATGCTGAAAGTGTGGAACGTCGTCCTCGTCTCGCTCGCGTTCTGCCTCACGCTCTTCGGCACGTTCCTGACCCGCTCCGGCATCGTCAACTCGATCCACTCGTTCGCCCAGAGCGATATCGGTCCCTGGTTACTCGCGTTCATCGTGATCGCCGTAGCGTTCTCGACAGCGCTGATCGTGTGGCGCCTGCCGCTGCTCCGCTCGACGACGAAGCTCGAGTCGCTCGTCTCGCGCGAAGCTGTCTTCCTCTACAACAACCTGCTGCTCGTGGCACTCTGCCTGACGATCCTGTGGGGCGTTACCTGGCCGATCCTCTCGGAGTTGGTGCGTGGTCAGTCGGTCGTCCTCGGCCGGCCGTACTACGACTTCTTCCTCCGGATCTTCGGCCTGCCGCTGCTGCTACTGATGGGAGTGGGGCCGCTGATCGCCTGGCGTCGGGCGTCGTTGCGGGGCCTCGGTCGCACGTTCCTGTGGCCTGCTTCCATCGCGATCGTGACCGGCGTGGTGCTGGTCGCGCTCGGGGCGGGATCGTCGATCCCTGGCCTGATCGCGTACACGTTCTCGGCCTTCGTGCTCGCCGCGATCGGGCTCGAGTTCGTGCGCGGTACACGGGCGCGACGGGCACTCTCCAACGAGTCGTGGCCCATCGCTTTCACGTCGCTCGTGGGCCGCAATCGCCGCCGCTACGGGGGCTACGTCGTCCACATCGCGATCGTGCTGCTCGCGATCGGCATCGCCGGTGCGAGCGCCTACGACTCGGTCGTCGAGGGGAAGCTCGCGCCGGGACAGTCGCTCTCCGTGTCCGGCTACACGGTCACCTTTCAGAAGCTCACGGAACGGGAGACGCCGCACGCGGCGGAGGTACGTGCTCACCTCGCTGTCAGCCGGGACGGCAAAGACCTCGGCACGCTTCAGGCGGGCAAGAACTCGTACAAGATCGCGGGCCCGACTCCGCAGGTCTCGTCGGAGGCCGGCATCCACACGAACTACCTCACGGGCGAAGACCTGTTCGTGATCCCCGAGCAGGTGAACGACGATGGCACCGTTCAGTTCCGCATCTTCGTCAAGCCGCTCGTCAACCTGCTCTGGCTCGCCGGGCTCGTGTTCCTGCTCGGCTCCGTGATCGCGCTGTGGCCCGACGCTCGTGAGCAGCGTCGCCTCGCGCTGCGCTACGACGAGGCCGGCAGCCCCGCCCGTGGCCGGTGAGCACGGCAATCGTGCTGGGTGCGGCGCTCGCCGTCGTGTGTGTCGTGCTGGTCGCGTTGCCGTTTCTGCGCGAGCCGGAGCCCGCCTCCGACGAACTCGACGAGCTCACGCCGGAGCGGCGACGGCGCCTGGCTCTTGCCGAGGAGCGCGATCGCGCCCTCGCTGCCTTGAAGGAGCTCGAAGCCGACCACCGGGCAGGCCGAGTCAACGACGAGGACTACCGCGCATCGGTCGGGCCTCTGCGACGCGAGGCGGCGACGGCGCTTCGTGCGCTGGACAACCATCGAGAGTTGAAGGTCTAGCGTGTCCGGGCACGAAGGCGCTTCTATGACCCGGCGGACGGCCCGTAGAACTCGTAGAACTCGAATCCGAATGAAGCCTTGTGCCGCCGGAACCCGCTGCGCGGCACGCCGCTTCGTCATTCCGATTCGAGTTCTTGCGGTCGCGCTTGCAACGACACTGCTTCTCGCAGGTTCGGCCGCGGGCGACCCGGGCTCCGACAAGACCCGCCTCGATGCGCGGATCGATGACCTGAAGGCGCAGGCACAGCAGGCGGTCGGAACGGAGGGTGTGCTCACGAGCGAGTTGAGCAGCCTCAACTCTCGAGCGCGCGTCGCCGAGGCAGCCGTCAGAACCGAGCAAGCGCGCCTCGCCGCGCTCGAGACCGCTCTCGCGGCGGAGCGCGCTCAGCTTGCCTCGCTCCAGCAGAAGTTCATCGAGGAGACGGCGCGCCTTGTCGTTCTCGAGAGGCAGTACTCGGTAGCACTCGCGGCGCTCGAGCAGCGCTTGCGTGACATCTACGAGTCGGACTCGCCCGATCTGATCGGTTTCGCGCTCGGCATGACCTCGTTCTCCGACCTGCTCGACAATTTCGAGCTGTTGAGCCGGATCGGGCAACAGGACGAGCGGATCGCCTCGTCTCTCGATCGCTCCCGCAGCGAGCTCCAGCAGACGCGGGCAGCGACGGAGCGTGCGCGCCAGGGGGCCGCCCGTTCGGAGGCGCTGATCGCGTCCAGGACGGACACCCAGCGCGCGACCCGAGATCGGATTGTGGCGACCCGCGATGCTCTCGCCGTCGCAGAGAGCGAGAAGGCGAGCGCCCTTGCGACGGTCAAGGAGGATCGTGCCTCATTCGTCGCTGAGGCGGACGGCCTCGCGGCGCAGAGCGCGGCGCTCGCCGCCACGATCGCAGCAGCTCAGAGGGCCCAGGCAGCCGCTCCGACGCTAAGCGCGCCCGCGCCGAACCCGTCGGGTGGGCAGCTCGCTTGGCCGGTCGCCGGGCCGGTTACGAGCAGCTTCGGGCCACGCTGGGGCCGGATGCACGCGGGCATCGATATCGCGGTGCCGTCCGGCACGCCCGTGCAGGCCGCAGCGGCAGGCACCGTCATCTACGCGGGCTGGCTCGGCGGCTACGGCAACCTCGTCGTCGTCGATCACGGGAACGGGATTGCTACGGCGTATGCGCACAACTCGGGCTACGCGTCGTCGGTGGGCCAGCAGGTCGCGCAGGGAGAGGCGATCGCGTACTCCGGCAACACCGGGAACTCGTCCGGGCCACACGTCCACTTCGAGGTGCGCGTCAACGGGGCGCCGGTCGATCCGCTCGGGTACCTCTAAGAACTCGAATCAGAATGACGGTTCGTCGTCGGGGCGTGCTGCGCGAGTGCGATGCGAGGACGCAGGGAGCCCCGATATGGAACATATCGGGGCGACCGAGGACGAAGCAGCGTGCCGCGCAGCGCGTTCCGGCGGCACAAGGCTTCATTTTGATTCGAGTTCTAA
>JANOUB010000284.1:0-4077 GCA_031416615.1 Thermoleophilia bacterium | reverse complement strand
TGGGAGCACAGCCGTTCGCACCGGCGCAGCCCGAAGGTCTGGACGCCCGCGCCAACTGTCTCACGGGTCGGCTTACTTGGGTCATGACGCGACTTTCGTGTCTCACCGGTGTCTCACGGGGTGAGCGTTCGTGCCGTTTGCGGCACCTATTGAGTGTACTCCCGAAAGGGGCAGAATCCCTCTAGATAAGCTAAAACCCGCCTTTTATGGCCGTTTGCGGTAGCTCCAAGGCCCATACGGGATTCGAACCCGTGCCGCCGCCGTGAGAGGGCGGTGTCCTAGGCCACTAGACGAATGGGCCGTGCGGCGAGGGAGTGTACCGAACTGTGCATGGATCGTTCCGGGCACCAACCTGTCCGTTGGAGCGTCGACTGTTGACCGCGGCGCGGGCGCGGCCTACGGAGGCGCCGTGATGGGCTTGCTCTCGCCGTCGCGGCCGTCGATCCGGGCCTCGAGGCCGCGGCGGATGTCCTCGCCCGTCGCGAGAAGTGCGTCGTAGCGCACACGGCGAGGGGGCAGCTTGACGATGCGCACAGACTCGTCCCGGTCGCCGTGGCAGCGCGCGTAGGCGGCCGCCTCATCGAGGGGCTTCAGGCGATCACCCTTCCGCCGAAGCCATGTCACACCCGGACACCTACCACGTCTCGACCGCCGTGGGAACCCGGCCGGGCGGCCGGGTTCCGCACTTTGCAGACGAAACGTGGCGGAGAAGGGCTCCCGAGGGCTAGCGCCAGGGCTTGCAGGACCACGGGCTCCAGTCGCGACCCGACGCGACGAAGTACCGGTGGGCGGCACTGACCTGCTCGGCGACCGACGGGCCGTGCCCGAAGATTCGCCGCTCGCTCGTTCCCATCTGGAACAGACCGAGGTACTGGCCGTTCTGGGCATCGGTGCGAAGACCTGACTCGCAGCGCGAGACGGCGAGCGCCTGCTGGCAGTAGCCGCCGAAGAGGCGGCAGATCACGTTCTGTGGGGTCGCCGCCTCGACTGCGGCGAGCCGACGGCTTTGGACGCGGCGCGTCAGCGCGGTTTTTGCCAGGGCAGCCCTCTGTTGCGTTTGCGTGAGGCTCAAAGTGTGGAGCCGCAACTGCCTCTTCGCCTCGACCGCAAACCGCGGGTCGCTCAGCAACCAGCCGTGCGCTTCGAAGAAGCGGAGCACCTGCCGGTCTTTTTTCATCGTGCTCAGGTGGCGCGTCAGCTGCGCGCCGAGATCTGCGTCGGACTGTGACTGGGCCGTCGCCGGCAGGATCAACAGAATCAGGGCGCACGCACCCATCGCTAGGGTTCTCAGGTCTGACCTCCATCTCGGGGACAGGGCTCACGGCGCCGCGCGAAAGCGGGCCGCTCGTGTCTCTCGCTGCAATTACCGTAGCGAACGTGGCACAAGCTTGCGGGAAAATCCTTACAAACTCCTTGGATTTGCCGTTACGAGCGTTGCCGTGTCGAACAACAAAGAAGCCCCCTTGCGGGGGCGATCCGTACGAGCTGCGGGACAGGGACTCGAACCCCAACTTCCGGAACCAGAATCCGGCGTCCTACCATTAGACGATCCCGCAGGGCTCGCGCGGGATGGTAGCAACGTCAGTCTGCGCAGGCCTTCCGGGCCGGGCTCAGTCGGATAGGGCGGAAGTCAGGCGTCGAGCCGGTACACCGACACGAGACGCTTCTCGTTCTCGGTGTCGATATGAGCGATCACCTCGACATACGGCTCGAGGCCCGAGCCCTTCAGCTTTGCCTTCAAGAGGCCGTCCACCTGGAAGAGGCCGGACGAGTTGTTCATCAGGATCCCGATCTTGACGGGCTTGTCGTCGCCGTCCTCGATCGTGACCTCCTCGATCGCGGCGGCAGACAGCGAGTGCATCGACACCGACCCTGCCTCGAAGGGGATGCGTGAGCGGCCCTTCGCCATGTCGAGTGCATCGGCGACGCGGAGGATCCCCGCTTCGAGCGCGAGCGGCTCTCCGTCGGAGCGGTGGCTTGTGATCGCCTGCAGCACCTCGGAGATGACGACCGTCCGCTCGGGCTCGTCGTAGATCCCCTCCAGGAGCTCGCGCATCTTCGGCTCCGAGAGGAAGAGGCTGAAGTCCTCGTGACCTCGCCGATGCACCGACATGCCGACACAGTGCATGAGCGCCGAAAGGACGACGATCACCTCGGCATCCTCATTCGTCATGCCGTAGTCGCGCACCGCGGACGGCTCGACGCCGTGTTTTGTGAGCTGGCGCAGGAGTTTGAGCGCGATGTTGACGACGACCTGGATGTGCACCCAGGAGTGGTCGTTGATCTGCAGCCGTGCGACGGCGTTGACGTTTGAGACGTGCCACCACGCCTTGAGCTGAGCGTCGCTGTTTGCGCGGTCGAGCACGCGCCGCAGCTTGTGGTTCCCGCGCTCGGGGAGGCGGATGCGCATGCCGGTGATCGCCTCGGCAGGGGTGAGCCGGGTCTCGCGGACGGCCTCGGCCGACACGGGGGCGTCGATACGCTTCTCGATCTCGGGGTCGAGAGGGGTCATGCGGCTTCTCGGGCCTCGTCGAGGATCGGGATCACCCGCGCATCGTCGCACACGGGCCCGTGGCCCGGTCAGCGATCCTCGCTGAGTCGCTCGATCTCGCGGCGGGCGTGCGTGAGGGCCTTGCCGAGACGGTTGCGGTTGACGGGATCGTTGAGCCAGGCGCTCGCCCCGGACGGGTGCGGTAAGGGAATCGCGATCGCATCGTCGACCAGGTAGCTCTTGCCGACGCAGTCCGTGAGCGTCCGTGTGCCCACGATCGCTCGGGCCGCGAGGCCTCCGACGGTGATCACGAGGGCGGGGCGGAGTAGCCGCAGCTCCTCGGTGTGCCAGGGGCCGCAGAGCCGCTGCTCGGCCGGCGTCGGTGTCCGGTCGCCGCGCCCGGCAGCCCGTCCGGGGTAGCACCGGGTTACCGATGCGCAGTAGAAGGTGGAGTCGAACGTCTCGTCGTCCAGTTCGAGCCAGCGCCGCAGCGTCCGGCCCGCCCGGCCGCGCCACGGTGCGCCTTCAGCTCCTTCGACGATGCCGGGAGCCTGTCCGTACAGATAGGCCCGCCGTCCTGTGGATCCCTGGACGACGGGCGTGGACTCGATCGGGAAGCCGGCATCGCCGCAGCGCCGGCAGCGGGCGAGATCATGCTGGAGCGAGCTGATCGAGGAGTATCGCCTCATCGGTTCGAGCGTCGTCTCGGTGGTTTTGGAGGCCATGGCTCCTGACCGTAGAGTAGATCCGTGACTCTGCTCGAATCCGTGCCGAACGTCTCCGAGGGGCGCGATCCCTCAGTCATCGCTGCGATCGGCCGGGCGTTCGGAGAGCGCGGGCGCGTCCTCGACGTCCACTCCGACACCGATCATCACCGCTCCGTCTTCACGATCGTCGCCGACGAGGGCGATCTGGTCGAGACGCTGCTCGCCGGGATCGCGCGCGCCGCAGAGCTCGTCGATCTGCGCTCGCACGACGGGATTCACCCGCGTGTCGGGGCTGCGGACGTCGTTCCGATCGTGCCGCTCGGGGTCGGCGAGATGGTGCTCGCGACGGAGGTGGCGCTCGTTCTCGGACGGCGCGTTGGTGATGAGATCGGCCTGCCCGTGTTCCTCTACGGCGAGAGTGGTGACGGGCGTCGGCCCGCGTTCTTCCGCCGAGGAGGCCCGGCCGAGCTGCAACGCCGCGTCGACGCTGGCGAGCTCCAACCGGAGTTCGGCCCTTCGCAACTCGACCCGCGTGCCGGCGCTGTCCTGATCGGCGCCCGCCCGCTCCTGATCGCCTTCAACGTCGAGCTCCAGAGCGGTGATCTTTCGGACGCGCAGGCGATCGCAGCGGCGATCCGCGAGTCGAGCGGAGGCATGAGAGGTGTTCAGGCGCTCGGCTTGCTCCTGCCGGGGAGTGGTCGCGTTCAGGTGTCCGTCAACGTCATCGACGTCGAGGCAGCGCCGCTCGTCGCCGTCGTCGAGCGCGTGAGGGAGGTCGCCGCAGCTCGCGCGGTCGATGTCGGCCGCAGCGAGCTCGTCGGCCTGCTGCCGGAGAGTGCGGTTGCCGACCCGGCGTCGCTCGGGCTCGACGCGCTGCCC
>JANOUB010000283.1:0-2494 GCA_031416615.1 Thermoleophilia bacterium | reverse complement strand
AGGAGCCCGTCATACGGCTTCGGCATCGACTCGGCGCCCTTCAGCTGCCAGAAGCGTCCGTCGATGTCGTAGCGGCCCGGCTCCGTCCAGAGGCGCTTGACGATCTCCCACCACTCCTGTGCGTAGGCGTAACGGTCGTCGTGGTCCTGTGGCAGGTCGACACCCATCGCGTCGTACTCCGGCTTGTTCCAGCCGGCCACGATGTTGAGGCCCGCGCGGCCACGGCCGATCTGGTCGACGGTTGCCATCTGTTTCGCTGCGACGAGTGGATGGGTGAACGCCGTGTGGACCGTCGCGAAGACGAAGATCCGCTCTGTCTGGGCGAGCAGTCCTGCGGCCAGCGCGACCGGATCGAGCACGCCCTCGTGGAAGTTCGTGTCGCCGCCGTACCCGATCCAGCGCGCGATCGGGAGCATGAAGTCGATCCCGACCTCGTCCGCGAGCCGGCCGAGCCGCAAGTTGTCGTCCCAGGTCGCCTGCCAGCGATCCTCGATCTTCGTCACGGCCATCCCGGACGAGCAGTTCGCAGAGAACAGGCCGAGCTTGAGGTCGGCGCCGTCGAGCAGGGTCTTTGCCACGGAGATCTCCTTCTTTCAGAGGGTGGGAAGGCCGCGCATGCGGCCGGCGTGTATGACAAGGGGTGAGCGGTCGGTGACCGTCGCGGCGACGACGCGGCCGACGAGGATCACATGGTCGCCGCCGTCGTGCTGGGCGTACATCGCGCACTCGATCGTGGCGGCGACGCCGTCGAGCAGCGGCGCCCCGACGAGCCCGCGCGAGACATCCAGCCCGTCAAACTTCTCGGCGCCCTTGCGCGCGAACTGCCAGGCGAGCGCCTCCTGGTCGGCTGCCAGCAGATGGAGCGCGAAACCGGGCGCCTGGAGCCACACGTCGAGGCTGCCCGAGTTGCGGTCGACACTCCAGAGCACGAGGGGCGGCTCCTGCGAGACCGGCGCCAGGCTGACCATCACGAGCCCGGCGTCGCGCCCGTCCGGGTGGGTCGCCGTGACGACGACGACGCCGGTCGCCCACGCACCCGTCGCGGCGCGGACCGCGTCGACATCGACCGACGGAAGTTCGGGCTTCACCATGCGCGGCCATACTGACATGTCACCACGTTCTGGGCGCCAGAGTCGAGCGCGCGACACAGTGACCGGCGTTAGAACGCGACCGGCTGCGGCGCGACGCCACGGCCCGTTAGCGCTGCCGCCCCGCACCGGGCGGCGAACGCAACAGCGTCATGTGCTTCGAGTCCGGCGCCGAGCGCGTAGGTCAGGCCCGCCATGAACGAGTCACCGCAGCCGTAGGTGTCCTCGCGGGGGCCGGGAACCGGCGCCGCGGTGAACGGGCCACCGGGCTGCATCCAGCCGCCGAGGGCGCCCGACGTCGTGACGACGAGCTTCGGCTCCGGGTCGAGGTCGCCGGTGTGATAGCGCTCCGCCTCGTCCTCGCCGCTGCCGATCAGCGCGTCGAGCCCGACGGCTCCTCGTTTGAGCAACTCGCCCTCGCGTGCCGTGGCCGTGAGCACGGAGGCCCGGCGTGCCCACCGTAGCGCCTCGAGGTCGCCGGCGGTGAAGAGCACCGCATCCATCTCCTCGAGCTCCTGCCACGGCAGGCGGTCGTCACTCCCAGCGGGCCGCAGCTTGGGACCGACGGTCGTGATCGTCCGCTCCCCCACGTCGTCGACGTGGGTGAACGCCCATCGTTGCTGACGATGATCGGCGCTCGCGTGCACCCGGACGCCGCGCTCTTCGAGCTCGGTGCGGGCGAGGCGGCCGAGCTGGTCGTCGCCGAGAGCGGTGAAGAGATGCGCCTCGTCAGCGAGTAACGCGAGCTGGATCGCGGCCACTCCTCCTCCGCCTCCCGCCTGCTCCCATTCCTCGGTCGAGTGAGAGATCGTACCCGCGCCCGGCAGGCGCTCGACCCGGGCGAACCGGATCCACTCGACGTGCCCCACGACGGCGACTCGCATGGAGGAAGTGTCACAGATGCCGGTAGCCTCCTCTTGATCGTCGTGTCGGTTGCGCTCACTGCGGCCCCGGTGCCTCTCCTGATCGAGCGCTTCGCCCCCCGACCTGGAACGCACGCCGGGTCGGGTCGAACGCGGTGTGGTCGTGCTCGCCAGGACCGGTTTCGCGGTGTTCGCCGTCAGCGGCATCGCAATCGCCTACTCGGAGTCGCAGCCCTTCTCAGCCTGGAGCCACCGTTTTGCGTGATCGCGAGGCGCTCGTCCGGGTCACAAGGACGTGCGGGGAAGGGATCATGCAGGCCGGGCGCCTGGATGATCCCTTCTCCGCGCGGAGCGCACCGTCCGGGTGGGGCCACCCCGAAGGAGAAGAAACGGGTTCCAGCCGGACGGGGGAGCGGCCAACGCCCGCGCAAAACGGTGGCTCCAGGCTGAGCCACGGGAGAAAGCGCTAGTGGCTCAGAGCCAGCCCCGGAGCGGGAAGCTGCGCTCGCTCGTGATCGGCGGGCTGCTCGGTGCATCCACGGC
>JANOUB010000282.1:0-6757 GCA_031416615.1 Thermoleophilia bacterium | reverse complement strand
CTCGCCGAAGTGCCCGTGGATCCGGTACACGTCCGTGTCGCCCTTTCCGGCCTCGCGCAGACCGAGTGCGCGCAGCAGGTCGTCTTCGATCGCCGCCGCGAGCCGTTCGACCTCCTCGGCGGAGAGATCGGTCGAGAGCTTGAAGGGCGACAGCCGGGCGAGCCAGAGGATCTCGTTGGCGTGGGCACGCCCGATGCCCGCGAGCGCCCGCTGGTCGCGCAGCAAGGGGTGAAGCTGGCGTCGCTCGCGGCCCAGGATCTCGCCGAGCCGCTTCGGCCCGAGGCCGAGGGCGTCCGGCCCGAGATGGGCGAGTTCCGCCTCGAGTGCCTCGGGTGTGAGCAGCCAGACGCCCGCACGCCTCTTCTTGCCTGCCTCCGTCAGCACGAGCTCGCCGCCGTCAGAGAACGAGAGTCGGAACATGGGCGTCTTCGGTGTCTTCGCACCCGGCGGGTGATAGCGGAGCCGGCCGGCGCTCATCAGATGGACCCGCAGCACGAGCTCACCGTCCTCGGTCGGCAAGAGCAGGTTCTTCCCCCGGCGCTCCGCTCCGGCGAGCCTTCGCCCTGCGAGCGACGCAAGAGGAGGATCGAACGTCTTCACGGTGGCGATGTGCGCCGGGCCCGCGCGTTCGACAGGCGCCCGCGAGACGAGCGGAGCCAATTCGCGCACCCAAGCCTCCACTTCGGGCAGTTCGGGCATCAGTGCGCCAATCCGGAATCGGCCATCTGAGCATAGTCTCCCCGGAATGGCGGACCCGATCCAGGTCGAAGTGACCCGTGGCAGTGTCGTCGAGGCAATGCACACGGTGCATGCCGTCGCGGTGCGCGACGGGAGGATCGTGGCGGAGGCCGGTGATCCACGGCTCCTGACCTTCTTACGCTCGTCTGCGAAGCCGATTCAGGCGCTACCGCTCGTGCGCGCCCGACCCGACCTCGACGACCGGGAGATCGCGATCGCATGTGCTTCGCACCTCGCCCGCCCCGACCAGCTCGACGCGGTTCGCGCACTCCTCGAGGCGGCACCCGCCGCGGAAGCAGATCTCGAGACCGGCCCGGAGTTCTCCACGATCGAGCACAACTGCTCGGGCAAGCACGCGGGGTTCCTCGCCGTCTGTCGTGCGCGCGGCTACGAGATCCGCGGCTACCGGCATGCCTCGCATCCCCTCCAAGAGGAGATGCTCGCCGAGGTGGCGGCTGCGGCCGAGGTCGATGCGGCGACGATGCCCATCGCCGTCGACGGCTGCGGCGTGCCGACGTTCGCCCTCCCGCTCGACCGGTGCGCGCACGCGTTCGCCCGCTTGCTCGTCCTCGAGGGTGGGCCGCGGGTGATCGCGGCGATGCGCGCCCACCCCGAGATGCTGCGAGGTTCGGAGGCCGCCGACGCGATGGTCATCCACGAACTCGACGGTTGGGCTGCAAACGGCGGAGCCGAGGGTCTCTTCTGCGCCTGCTCACCCGACGGTTTGGGCATTGCGTTGAAGGTCGAGGACGGGGCGTTTCGTGCGATTCGCCCTGCACTTGCCGCCTTTTTGGGGAAGCTTGGAATTTCCACCGGAGAGCTTGGGCTCGTCATGGTGGAAAACAGCCACGGCGAGACGGTGGGGGAGTTGCGGACGGGTCCGCAAAGTCATGTCCCAAAAGGCGGATCTCGCAGATAGGATTCGCCGCCTGCAAGGGGGAAGGCCGGTCGGGGGAGACCGGAGTTTGGTTGCACAGGGATCCAGGGCTCGTCTTCGTCAACCCACGAGAAGAAGGGGTTCATGCTCTCCGTCGAGATCGCTCTGCCAGATATCGAGGAACTGCACAAGCTCGTAGAGCAAGGGCAGGAGAAGGGATTCCTCACCTACGACGAGATCGTCAGCGCGCTCGAGGACGTCGAGTTGACGAAAGACCAGCTCGAAGAGTTCACCACCTACGCGATCGACCATTCGATCGAACTCGTCGAGGGTGAGCAGCACAAGAGGCTGCCGCACGAGTCCGTCCCGGTTGAGGACGAGAAAGCAACCCCGAAGCTCGACCTGAGTGTTGAGCCGTCGCTCGACTCGCTCAGGCTCTACCTGCGCGAGATCGGCAAGGTGCCGTTGCTCACGGCGCACCAGGAGGTGTCGCTCGCCAAGCGCATCGAACGCGGCGAGATGTCGGCGAAGCAGCACATGATCGAGGCAAACCTTCGGCTCGTCGTCTCGATCGCGAAGGGCTACCTCGGTCGAGGGCTGTCGTTCCTCGACCTGATCCAGGAAGGATCGCTCGGCCTGATCAGGGCCGTCGAGAAGTTCGACTACCGCAAGGGGTACAAGTTCTCGACGTACGCCACCTGGTGGATCCGGCAGGCGGTCACGCGTGCGATCGCCGACAAGGCGCGCACGATCCGGATTCCGGTGCACATGGTCGAGAAGCTCAACAAGGTCGTGCACATCGAGCGGCAACTCGTCCAGCGGCTCGGTCGCGAGCCGAGGCCCGAGGAGATTGCCGAGGAGCTCGAGATACCCACCGAGGAGGTGCGCGAGATTCTTCGCATGGCGCAGCTTCCGATCTCGCTCGAGAAGCCGGTGGGTGAGGAGGAGGATTCCTCTCTCGGAGACTTCGTGCCGGACGACTCCGCCGAGTCGCCATTCGACACGGCGTCGCTGTCACTCCGGCGAGAGGACATCGACCTGGCCCTGTCGTCGCTACCCGAGCGCGAGCGCAAGGTGATCGAGCTGCGCTTCGGTCTCAGCGGCACCCAGCCGTGCACGCTCGAGGAGGTCGGTCAGGCGTTCGGAGTCACGCGCGAGCGGATCCGCCAGATCGAGAACAACACGCTGAAGAAGCTCGAGGGGTTGCCGGAAGCGCAGGCGCTGCGGAACTGCGTGTAGGTCGGCGTGGGGGGTGAGGCGAAAGCCTCCCTCACCCCCCAGGCCGACCTGCGTCCGGACGCCAGGCTTCAGCCTGGCGTCCCGCGTCTGCCGGACGCTCGCGTACGCCCGAACTGCGTACGCCCGAACTGCGTACGCCCGAACTGCGTACGCCCGAACTGCGTACGCCCGAACTGCACAAACGTAGGGGTGTCTCCCCTGCTCTTTCGGGAGACACCCCGCGTGCGTAGCAAAGTCCCCGCGGGCGTAGCAAAGTCCCCGCACAGCGCAACCCTGCGAGGGTGTCTCCCGGAAGGCAGGGGAGACACCCTCGAGCGCTCGTTGCTCGAGCGCTCCTTATCTCCAATGTGTTCTTCAGCCGGCGAGGAAGCCGCGGTCGCGAAGCGCTCCGAGGCCACGCTCACGCAGCTCGCTCGAGAGCGAGACGACGTCAGCGTCGATCGGCGCGTACGTTGCCGCCTCGAGCCAGACGGTTCGGTCGCTGATCTCACCCACGAGCACACGCGCCTCCTCGCCGCTCGTACCCGGCAGCTGTGCGATCGTCGCGAGGAGGGCTGTTCGTGCTTCGTCGATCGGCGTCTCGATCGAGACGGGGAACTGTGCGGCCACGAGCCGACGGGGGTCCTTGATCGTGCGGTTGACGATCGTACTGGTCGTCAGTTGGGTGTTGGGGATGAAGACCCGGCGCGCATCGTCGGTGACAAGCGTTGTGTAGATCAGATCCATCGCCTCGACGAACCCCGTCTCGCCGGCGACTGAGACGCGGTCACCGAGGCGCAGTGGTTGGGTAAATGCGACGAGCAGGCCGGAGCCGAGGTTCGAGAGCGGCGTGCTGAAGGCGAGGCCGGCGAAGAGTGCCAGAACGGCGCTCGAGGCGAGCAGCGCCTTGCCGATCTCGGCCGTGACGTCGTAGAGCGCGAGGACGTTCCAGATCGCGATGGTGGCGACGAGGGCGACGAGCACGCGTTTCACGAAGTTGAACGTCGTGCGGCGGCGGGCTGCCCCCATCGGGTCACGCCGCTTCAGGTGCCTCTCGTAGCGGCCGTAGGCGAAATCGAGCGTGAAGCGCGTAGCGACGACGAGAGCGATCCCGACCCCGCCCGCGATGATCGCCTGAGTCGCTCTGTGGGAGATCTCCATCGTTCGCGTGATTCGTCAGCGATCCGGCCAAGCCTCCCTCCTTCCCCCGGATGAGCGCTACGCGGGAGGTCTGGCCGCTCCGCCGAGGGAAGGAGCATTCTTGGGGCTGCGCCCTTTCTCTGTTGAAATATCGGACATTGCGACCACTTTTCGATGTCCTTCAAGACCCACGGCGAAGCCTCCTAATCAAGCTACTTCCCCGCCGAGTCGGTTCCGGACTACCGACTGCGTTGGTCCCGGGGAAGTAGCTCGAGGTCGAACGCTGCGTGCAGCTCCCGCACCGCGTTCGGGATCTCTGAACGGGCAATCATGCAGGAGATCTTGATCGGCGACGTCGAGATCATCTGCAGGTTGATCTCGTTGTCGGCGAGCGTGCGGAACATCTTGGCCGCCACTCCGGGATGCGAGCGCATCCCCGCGCCGATCAACGACACCTTGCCCAGATCGTGGTTCTCCTCGATCGTGAACGCGCCGAGTTCTGCTCGCGTGCTCTCGAGCGCCGCCTGGGTTGCGGGCACGTCCTCGGTGGGTACGGAGAACGACATCTCCGCGTTCCCGTGGACGACGTTCTGGATGATCGTGTCGACGTTCACGTTCGCTGCGCCGACGACATCGAAGATCAGCGCTGCCACGCCGGGGCGATCGGGGATGTCGGACAGCGTGAACACCACGTCGTTCTCGCTGTGGGTTACCGCCGACACGATTGGCTGTTCCATCGAAGCTCCTTCCTGGACCCAGGTTCCCTCCTCGTCCGAGAACGTGGAGCGGGCATGAATACGAACGCCGTGATTGCGGGCGAGCTCGACCGCGCGCAGCATCAGAACCTTCGCGCCGGACGCGGACATCTCGAGCATCTCTTCGTAGGAGATCGTCGCTAGCTTCCGCGCGTTCGGCACGATGCGAGGATCGGCGGTGAACACGCCCGAGACGTCGGAGTAGATCTCGCAGGCCGCGCCGAGTGCGGCCGCAAGGGCGACCGCGGTCGCGTCCGTACCGCCGCGGCCGAGCGTGGTCACGTCCATCGTATCGCGCGAGAACCCCTGGAAGCCGGCGACGAGCACGATCTTGTCCTGGTCGAGTGCGTCCTTGACCCGATCGCCCCGGATCTCACGGATCTTAGCCTTCATGTGCGTGCCGTCGGTGATGATGCCGGCCTGCGATCCCGTCAGCGAAAGTGCTTCCTGGCCGAGGTCGTGAATGGCCATCGCCACGAGAGCACACGCGATCCGCTCGCCGGTCGAGAGCAGCATGTCGAACTCTCGGACATTCGGGGTGGGGGAGACCTGATGGGCGAGATCGATCAGCCCGTCGGTCGTCTTCCCCATCGCCGAGACGGTGCCGACGACCCGCAAGCCTCGCTTTTTGGCGTCGACGAGGCGCCGCGCGACATGCTTGATCTTGTCCGGGTCGGCGACTGACGAGCCGCCGAACTTCATCACGACAGTGTCGAAGTCCACGGTTGGAGCCTACCGTCCTGCGAGCTAGAGGCTTGATGCGGGTCGGATCGGTCTTCGACGGCCTCCGGCCTCTGGCGTACCATCGACCGGTGATCTCTGAGCACGAGCCGCCTGGCCCCGCGAACGTCGTCCACTGCAGCGCCGCCCGCCGCCTTCACCTCGAGCGCGACAGGGTCAGGGGACTGCTCGCAGAGGGCAGCTTCTTCTGGCTCGATGTCCACGCCCCGGAGGCCGCCGACCTCGAGATCCTGCGCGAGGAGTTCGGCTTTCACCCGCTGTCGCTCGAGGACTCGTGGCGTTTCGGTCAGCGGCCGAAGATCGACGACTACGACGGCTACATCTTCCTCGTCGTCTTCGGCGCCTCGAGCGATGGCGACGAGGACGGGCTCGTCGAGCTGCACTGCTTCTACTCCGACCGCTACCTCGTCACGCTGCACCGGGACGAAGCACCTTCGATAGAGGCTCTTCGTGAACGCTACGCCAAGCGGGACGCACCGGTTGACGATCCCGCTCGGCTGTTGCACGCGGTCGTCGACGGTCTCGTCGACGGCTTCTTCCCCCGTCTCGCTGCCATCGACGATCGCATAGACGTGCTCGAGGAGGGGATCTTCCGCGATGCTGGGGAAGCCCAGTTGCAGGAGATCTTCACGATGAAGCGCGAGCTCGTCGGCATGCGCAAGGTGATCTCTCCGCAGCGTGATCTGTTCGCTTCGATCGTCGTCGGTGTTCAGTCGTTCCCGGGCATGAGCGACGACGATCAGCGCTACTTCCGCGACGTCTACGACCATCTGATCAGGATCGGCGACATGGTCGACACCTATCGCGACCTGCTTACGGGCGCCATGGACGTGTATCTCTCGACGGTCTCGAATCGCCTCAACGGGGTCATGAAACAGCTCGCGATCATCGCCACCGTCTTCATGCCACTCACGTTCCTGACCGGCTTCTTCGGGCAGAACCTCGGCTGGATGGTCGCCCACGTGGGCGGCGTCGGGCACTTCCTCGTCTTCGGGCTCGGACTCGAGCTGGTGACGCTCGCGATCGTGCTCGGGTACTTCGCCCGCCGGGGCTGGCTCAGCCGGTGAGCCCGGGTCGCTCGTACCGGCGCGCGTAGGCCGGCATCGGAATCCCGGGGCGAAGGTCAGGCGCCGGGACCGGCCGAAGAGCCCGCAGGACGAGCGGGATGTGCCCGGCCCAGACGTCGAGTTCTGCGTCGGGGGAGTCGCCGTCGTCAGGGGCGCCCGTGCGTACCTTCGCCGAAGCCTCGTCGATCGGCAGCGAGAGGACGCCGGTCGCCTTCAGTTCC
>JANOUB010000281.1:0-1983 GCA_031416615.1 Thermoleophilia bacterium | reverse complement strand
GCACGAGTTCGGCCTGGCGCTCTCCCGCTTCTCGATCCGCAGCGGCCAGGCGATCGTCGAGCTCGTCAACTACGGCGAGGACGACCACGATCTCGCTCTCCGGCGTGTCGGCGGTACGCGCACCTACAGGATCGGCATCGTGCGTCCCGGCAACACCGCAAGACTCGAGACGCGTCTGCGCGCCGGCCGCTTCGTCCTCTGGTGCACCCTCGCCGACCACCGCGCGCGCGGAATGCGGGCGACATTGCGCGTCACCTAGCCCGGATCTTTCATCTGGCGTGATCGCGGGGCGCCCGTCCGGGTCGTCAGGACGCGCGGGGACGGGGCCGTACAGGCCGGGAGCCTGTGGGGCCCCTTCCCCGCACGGAGCGCACCGTCCGGGTGGGACAGCCCGACAGGGAAGAAACGGGGCCTACCCGGACGGGGAGCGCCCCTGGCGGGCCTTCGGTACGGACCGCGCAGATGAAAGATCCGGGCTGGGGGCGACGCGAGGCGTCGCCGTGCGACGCAGAGCGTCGCCCGCGCCGAGGGCTCGCGTCGTCCCTACCAGTTCCCTGGTGACGGCGGCAGTTCGACGCCGGGCTTGCTGATCACGTACACGACCCCGCCGGAGCCGCCAAGCCACACCTGCTCGAACTGGGCCCGGTCGTAGACGCGGCGGACGGTCGCGTTCGACACCGCCGCCGGGTCGTTGACGATCGGGTTGCCCTCGGGCGTGAAGCCGACGATCACGAGCAGGTGCCCGGCTGTCCCGTTCGGCAGCAAGAAGCCGCGGAGCTGCCCCGGCTCGGCAGCGATCGAGGCGACGAGCGGGATCCCGGCACTCACGAGCTGCTCGGCCTCCCGCAGAGACCGCAGACGGGTGACGAATGCGTCGAGGCCGAAGTGCGCCGCGTAGGCCGTGTTGAACGGCCAGTTACCGGCGCCGGCGTAGCCGTGGTCGAACGTGTATCGCGCGGCGTGGTCGACCCACGGATCGGCGAATCCCGGGTTCACCCATCCGTAGTCGGCGACGCTTGGACCAACGCCCCAGTAGGCAATCACCATCGCTGTCGACGTCGGGCTGCACCACGAATCGCCGCCGCTGTCGTACTCCGGGTACTCACCGGCGTGGCTGCCTTGCGCGTACGCGGGCACCGCGAGCTCGACGCCGGAAGTGACACCTGGAAGGCTCGTGGAGGTGCTTGCGTTCGCGCCCGTGGAGGCGATTGCGGCAACCATCCGCACCGTCGGCGCACCCTGCTCGGCGGCGCTCAGGGTTAGTCGAACGCGGTAGGCGACGAGCGGCTTCGTAGCGCGGAACGTGTCCGTGTCGACACTGCCGAACTCGTCGACTTGTCTTCCGAGGGATGTCCTCCTGAACGCCACGTCGTCGAGGGCCCATAGGCCGAGGACGTACCACCCCGTCTCGACCCCGTCGGGCGTCGCGCCTTGCAATTCGAGCTGCACAAGGGATCCCGGAGGCGTATTGGCGTTCCACGAGGGGATCACCTCCTCGAACGCAAACCCAGGGGCCACCCAGGGACCCGTCCAGGTGCCGTCCTCGTCACCGCTCAACGTGATCGCATCTTCGCCGATAGCGAGCTCGCTGCCCGCCATCGCGCCGGCAGCAAAGTCGTTGCTCGAGATGACGCGGTAGAACGCAAGCAAGGGCACGTCCGTTGTCAGACCCTGCCCGCTTGCCCGACGCCTATTGCGCCATCCCGAAATGTTTGACCGAAAACCCCGTAGGGGACTGGCGCAGCCTGTCCCGGGAGCGGCCGAGACGTTGACCAGCCTGTGGGGCAAACAGACAAAACGTTCCGGGACGAGGAACTAGTTGCGCCCGCCGCCGCCGAAGAGCGCCAGCATCAGCATGAAGACGTTGAAGATGTCGAGGAAGATCGATGCGGCGAGCAGCGGAGCCGCCTTGATCGAGTCCGCCTGCCGCAGCCGCTGGAAGTCGTACATCGTATAGCCGGAGAAGATCACGAGCCCGAGCAC
>JANOUB010000280.1:0-2905 GCA_031416615.1 Thermoleophilia bacterium | reverse complement strand
GCCTCGGCGCCGCCGACGACCTCGAGAATCTCCTGCGTGATCTCCGCCTGGCGGGCGCGGTTCATCTGCAGGGTGACGCGGTCGATCAACTCGCCCGCGTTCTTCGAGGCGTTCCGCATCGCCGTCATCTGGGCTCCCTGGAACGACGCCGCCGACTCGAGCAGCGCACGGTAGACCTGCGTCTCGAGGTAGACCGGCAGGAGCCGGGCGAGGATCTCCTCCGGTTCTGGCTCGAAGATGAAGTCGCCCCGCAGGGCGTCATCGCGGCGCTCCTCGTCGTCGGTCTCGAGCACGTCAGGCGAGATCGGGAGGATGTCGCGATCGGTGACGCTCTGGGTCAGCGCCGAGACAAACGTGTTGTAGACGAGGACGACGCGGTCGACTTCCTGCTCGGTGTAGAGATCGGCGACCCGATGGGCGATCACCTGGGCGTCTGCGTACGACGGTCCGTCGGAGAAGCCGACGTACGCGTCGCTCGCGTCGCGGCCGCGGAAGGTGAGTGTAGATCGCCCCTTCTTGCCGACCGCGACCCACCGCACCTTCTTACCCTCGGCCTCGAGGGCGCGCTCGAGGCTGAACGCCCGCCGGAGAACCTGGCCGTTGAACGCACCTGCAAGCCCGCGATCTCCGGTCAGCGGCACGATCAGGACCGTCTCGACGCTCTCCCGCTGCTGCAGCAGCGGCAGGCTCCTGACCGACGACGCTGCGCGGCCGACGCCGGCGATGAGGTCGCTCATCGTGTCGGCGTACGGGCGCATCGCCTCGATCCTCGTCTGGGCGCGGCGGAGCTTGGCGGCAGCGACGAGCTCGAGCGCGCGCGTGATCTTGCGCGTGTTGGTGACGGACCGGATCCGCCGCTTGAGGTCCTGAACAGAGGCCATCAGCCGGCGAGCCCTTTCTCCTCGGTGATGTTGAAGCCCTCGACGAACTTCTTCAGCGCCTCTGCGAGCTTTGCGACGGTTTCCTCGCCGAGGTCACTCGTCTCGCGGATCGCCTCGTAGATGCCGCCGTCCGAGCGGAGCGTCTCGCGGAGCTCCTCCTGGAAGCGGGCCACCTGTCCGACCGGCACCTTGTCGAGGTAGCCGCTGTTGCCGGTGTAGATCGCGACGACCTGCTCCTCGAACGGCCACGGCTGGTACTGCGGCTGGTTCAGGGTCGCGACCATCCGCTCGCCGCGGCCGAGCGCCTGCTGCGTCGCCGGGTCGAGCTCGGAGCCGAACTGCGAGAACGCCTCCAGCTCGCGGAACTGCGCCAGGTCGAGGCGCAGGCGGCCGGCGACCTTCTTCATCGCCTTGGTCTGCGCGTTGCCACCGACCCGCGAGACCGAGATGCCGACGTTGATGGCCGGCCGAACGCCCGAGAAGAAGAGATCCGACTCGAGGAAGATCTGGCCGTCCGTGATCGAGATCACATTGGTCGGGATGTACGCGGACACGTCACCGGCCTGGGTCTCGATGATCGGCAGCGCCGTCAGCGAGCCACCAACGAGTGAGTCGTTGAGGCGGCAGGCGCGCTCGAGCAGGCGGGAGTGGAGGAAGAAGACGTCGCCAGGGAACGCCTCGCGGCCCGGCGGGCGCCGCAGCAGGAGCGACAGCTGCCGGTACGAGTCGGCGTGCTTCGAGAGGTCGTCGTAGATGACGAGCGCGTGCTTGCCGTTGTAGAGGAAGTACTCACCCATCGCAGCACCCGCGAACGGCGCCATCCACTTGATCGGGGCGGCCTCCTGCGCGGGCGCCGAGATGATGATCGTGTAGTCCATCGCGCCTTCGTCACGCAGCTTCTCGTACACCTGCGCCACGGTCGAGGCCTTCTGGCCGACGGCGACGTAGATGCAGATCACGTCGCCGCCCTTCTGGTTGATGATCGTGTCGATCGCGACGGCGGTCTTACCGGTGCCGCGGTCGCCGATGATGAGCTCGCGCTGGCCGCGGCCGACGGGGATCATCGAGTCGATCGACTTGAGGCCCGTTTGCAGTGGCTGGGTCACCGGCTGGCGCTGGATCACGCCCGGTGCCTTGAACTCGAGCGGACGCCTTGCCGCGGCCTCGATCGGCCCCTGGCCGTCGAGCGGGTTGCCGAGCGGGTCGACGACGCGACCGAGCATGCCCTCGCCGACCGGGACGCTCATCACCTCGCCGGTGCGGCGCACCGGCTGGCCCTCCATGACGAGCTGCCATTGGCCGAAGAGCGCGACCCCGACGTTGTCCTCTTCGAGGTTGAACGCGATTCCGACGACGCCATGCTCGAACTCGAGGCGTTCGAGGGAGACGCAGTTCTCGAGGCCGTGGACGCGCGCAATGCCGTCGCCGACCTGCAGCACCGTGCCGACCTCGGACAGGTCTGTCTCGACGTCGTACTGCTCGATCCGGGACTTGAGGATCGAGGTGATCTCTTCGGGCCGTAGCTTCACGTTTTCTCCTTCGTTACCGGGTGGCAAGAGGCTTGCTGGGCGGGAGGTGTGCGTTGCCCATCAGGCCTCTAACTCGTGGAGGCCTCTAACTCGTGACGGAGACGTTGCAGGCGGCCGCGCACGCTGGCGTCGACGCGCAGCGAGCCTGCCTGCAGGATCATGCCGCCGACCAGCTCGGGGTCGACTTTGCGAGTGGCCTCGACCGTACGGCCGGACGACTGCTCGATCCGGGCGACGATCGAGGCGGCCTCGTCGTCGGACAACTCGAACGCGGTGGTGAGCTCGACCGCGACGCGCCCCTGCGCGCGGTCGACGAGCGCCTGGAACTCGTCGCGGATGCCGAGAATCTGTCCCGAGCGGCCCTTCCCCGCAATCAGGCGGAGGAAGTTGTGGACGAGCACATCGGCGCCGTCGGAGAGCTCGCCGAGAACACCGACCTTGGCGGCCGGCTCGACCTGGGGGTTCGCGAGGAACGCCGCCAGCTCGGGCGATGCC
>JANOUB010000279.1:0-1616 GCA_031416615.1 Thermoleophilia bacterium | reverse complement strand
GGCGATCAAGGGCTACTGCCTCGGCGGCGGCCTCGAGCTTGCGATGTGCTGCGACGTGCGGATCTGCGCCGACGACGCGCAACTCGGGCAGCCGGAGATCAAGCTCGGCCTGATCCCGGGAGGCGGAGGCACCCAGCGGTTACCGCGCCTCATCGGCGCCGGCCGGGCGAGCCTTCTCAACCTCGGCGGCGAGTTCATCGACGCTGCGACGGCCTACACCTGGGGGCTCGTCGAGCAGGTCGTTCCGCGCGATGAGCTGATAGCCGCGGCAACCGCTGTCGCGGCCGGCTTCGCATTGCGTTCGCCGCACGCCGTGGCGGTGATCCGCGAACTGGCGCGAACGACCCGAGACCTCTCACTCGAGGAAGGGCTGCGCCGCGAGGCCGACGCGTTCCGCCGCTGCCTCGTCAGCGAGGATGGCCAGGAGGGTGTCGCCGCCTTCGTGGAGAAGCGCGAGCCGCAGTTCACTGGCCGATGATAACGATCGTCACGGGCGGCGCCTCAGGCGATGGTGACGCGCCTGCGCGCCGAGGAGATCGACAGACTTGCCGCTGCTCTCCGCACCCGTCCAGACCGATGCCATCTGCGGAGGTACTTGTGTTGAATGAAGACAATGTACGGTGGCCACTCGCCGGGTCCAAGGGCGCGGCAGGGCGTGCCAGGGAGCGGTTCGATCAGTCGAACTGCCAGCCGTCGCCGGCGGCGTAGCTCTTCAGAATCCGGCGGGCGACGACCATGCGGTGCACCTCGTCGGGGCCGTCGTAAATCCGTCCGCCGCGCGCGTGCAGCGCCATCTGCGCGAGCGGCGTCTCGTCGGTGAGGCCGCGGGCGCCGTGCACCTGGATCGCGCGGTCGATCACGTCGTTCAGCACCCCCGCGGCATAGAACTTGAGCAGGGAGACCTCGACGCGCGCCTCCGAGCCCTCGTCGATCTTGCGGGCCGTGTCCATTGTCAGCAGCCTGCAGGCCTGGATGCCGGCAGCGGAGTCGGCGATCCAGTTCTGCACCGTCTGCTTGTCGGCCAGCGGCCCCCCGAACGCCTTGCGCTCGAGCGCGTAGGAGCACATGAGGTCGAATGCCCGCTGCATCTGCCCGAGCCAGCGCATGACATGGTGGATGCGACCCGGGCCGAGACGCTTCTGCGCGAGCCGGAATGCCTCGCCGCGCTCGCCCAGGGTGTTCGCGGCCGGAACCCGGACGTCTGTGTACCGCACCTCGCAGTGGGTGTTCCAGGCTCGCCCCGTGTGCCCCATCACGGAGATGGGTCGCACGATCTCGACCCCCGGAGTGTCGGTCGGCACGAGGATCATCGTGCCGCGCTTGTAGGTGTCGGCGTCCGGATCCGTGATCGCGAACACGATCCCGAAAGTGGAGCCGTCCGCTCCGGTCGAGAACCACTTGAGACCGTCGATCACCCAGTCGTCGCCGTCGAGCACAGCCCTGGTGCGAAGCAGCGTCGGGTCGGAGCCCGCCACCTCCGGCTCGGTCATCGAGAAGAACGATCGCGCCCGCCCCGCGACGAGCGGCTCGAGGAAGCGCTCCTTCTGCTCCGGTGTGCCGAAGAGATGCAAGATCTCCGCGTTACCGGCATCGGGCGCCTGGCAGCCGAAGACGAG
>JANOUB010000278.1:0-2962 GCA_031416615.1 Thermoleophilia bacterium | reverse complement strand
CCTACGAGACCGGGCACGGCATCACAACGACTGCCGCCGCCTCCGAGTTACCGCAGCCGGCACTCCGGACAGAACACGAACGCGTGAGGGTGCGATCGACCGCAATCCGTCAGGCATTGGCGGCGTACACCTGTCAGGTGCCTGGGATGCCCTTCAGCTCGTGCTCCCCGCGGTGCTCGAAGACGAGTGCGGAGCCGATCGCGAGATCTTTGACCGTGCAGTCGAAGCGCACGAGGAAGCCGTCGCCCGTCGTCTTCACCTCGCTGCCGCTGTGGCTCGCGATCGCGCCCCTGACGACAACGTTGTGCCGGGAGAGAAGCTCCCGCCACCCCTCGTCTCCGAGCCGGGCGGACGAATCGTCAGCGCGCCCATCCAGCCCGCCATGTTGGCGAGGCTTGCGAGCGCCCCGGGCGCGACGTCGCGCGTGAAGTGGCAGAGCCATTCGCTCGCGGGCATGCTGACGCCCACGGTTCCTTCCTCGATGAACCCATCGCGAAGGCCGAGAAGGCAAGCACCCGATCGAACCCGGAGAGGGCCCAGAACCAGGGGGCGGCACGCTGCCGCGCGCTGCTCGTTACGCGTCGGAGCCTGAGCCTCGATTCGCCGGTACATTCCCGGGCGTGCCCTTCGGACTAGGCATCTGGGAGATACTCATCCTCGCCGGCGTGCTGGTGCTGCTGTTCGGTGCCAAGGGCGCGCCGGCTATGGCGCGCCGCCTCGGTACCGGAGTGCGGGAGATGAAGGACGCGGTGTCGGACCTGGATCCCCGCTCGGCGTTCGATCCGAAGGACGAGCCTGCTGCGGCGGCGCCGAGGCGTGAGCTCGAGGCTGCGAAGCCCGAGGCAGTCGTGACGGCTGCGGCGTCTGAGGTGGCCGTGGCGCCAGAGGTCGAGCCGCCTGCGCGTTGATGGAGGTCGTCGCCTACCAGACGCTCGAGCCGTTCACGACCAAGGACGGCTCGACGATCCGGGAGTACATCCACTCACCTGTGCAGTCGCTCGCAGAGGCGACCCTCCTGCCGGGGCAGTCGACCCGGCGGCACTATCACGCTCTCAGCGAGGAGATCTACCTCCTGGTCGGCGGCGGCGGCGCGATGGAGCTCGACGGCGAGAAGCGTGAGGTGGGCGAGGGCGACGCGATCCTGATACCGCCCGGGGCGTGGCACGAGTTGCGGGCTGGCCCAGGCGGCGTGCGGCTTCTCTGCTGCTGCGTGCCGCCGTATTCGCACGACGACACGCACTTCTGAGAAAGCACGATGAAAGAGCGTATCGTGCTTTCTCAGAAGTCATGTTTTTGCCACGCTTCGCGTGGATCCTGAAGGGGCCGGCCCGCCGGCCTCTGTTGGCCGACTTCGGTGTTGTGCCATGTGAGGAGGCACGATGGAAGAGCGTATCGCGACCCTCCCCGCCCGATTCCTTCTGCGCGCTTCGCGCGATCCTGAAGGGGCCGGCCCGCCGGCCTGTGTGCGTCGTCTCCGGGCGGGCTTCTGGTGGGTCTCCCGGGTATCGGGCGTCTCGTTCCACGTCGAGGGCGCAGCTCCGCATCTCCCTGCGAAACCAGGGGGGACCCAAGTTCATTGGAAGGCAGGGGTCACCGGGGAACCGTAGGTTCCCGGCTTCAGGATCACGCGAAGCGTGCAGAAGGGAAACTCTGATGGAGCGCATGCGGGTTCGGAGATACGCTCTTCCGTCTCAGAAACCCCATGCGCTCCATCAGATCTTGCGGCGAGGTCGAGTGGGGCCCCACTTCGAGCCGCGCTTGCGGCCCGAATAGAGGAGCTTCGGGGCGGCGACCTTCATGCCGGTCTCCTCCCACTTGTCTGTCTGGCCGTTGAGGCGGGCGACGCGGCTGACCTCGGCCTGCTGGTCCGGCAGCACGAGCGTGACGCCCGTACCCGACCGGCCGGCGCGGCCCGTGCGGCCGACGCGGTGCGTGTAGGCCTTCTCATCCTCGGGCGGATCGAAGTTGATCACGTGCGTGATGTCCGACAGGTCGAGCCCGCGCGCCGCGACGTCAGTCGCGATCAGTGTTGTCACCCTGCCGGCCTCGAAGCGGGCGAGCGCCTTCTCACGCGCCGCCTGCGTCTTGTCGCCGTGCATCGCGACAGCGTTCACCTGATGCCGCTCGAGACGCTGCGCGAGCCGGTCGGCGCCGCGCTTCGTGCGGACGAAGACGAGTGCGAGCCCCCGCTCTGCCCGGAGCAACTCCACGAGCTTCTCCACCTTGTTCTCAGCCGTCACCGAGACGAACTGGTGGTCGATCTCTCCCGGCATGTTCCCGCTCGGCAGCTCGGCCTCGATGCGAACCGGCTGGTTCGTGTAAGAACGGGCGAGCTCGCCAACCGCTCCGTCGAGCGTCGCCGAGAAGAACATCGTCTGGCGGTCGTCGGAGACGCGGCGCAGGATCTTGTCGACCTGCGGCTTGAAACCCATGTCGAGCATCCGGTCCGCTTCGTCGAGCACGAGGATCGATACGGCGTCGAGTGTGACGAGGCGTCGATCCATCAGGTCCTGCAGCCGTCCCGGTGTCGCGACGAGCACGTGGGCCTTCTTGGCCTTCGCGGCCTGGGCCGGGATGGGCACACCGCCGTAGACGGAGGCGACTTCGAGGCCGCGCACCCTGGCGAGGGTCGCCAGCACATCGGTCACCTGCACCGCGAGCTCGCGCGTCGGCACGAGCACGAGAGCGGAGGGCCGTGCGTCGCCGGGCAAGAATCGCTCGACGATGGGGATCGCGAAGGCGAGCGTCTTGCCGGAGCCCGTCGGGGCCTTGGCGAGCACGTCCTGACCTGCGAGCGCCGCCGGAATCACGCGCGTCTGGATCTGGAAGGGTGACTCGATTCCCTGGGCTGTAAGCGCCCGGACGATGTCCGCGCTCAGCCCAATCGAGGCAAAGGTTGAATCTGGCATTCGGTTTTTACTCCTTGGATTGTGTTCGAGACCACCTGCCCTCGAACTACCTA
>JANOUB010000277.1:0-5285 GCA_031416615.1 Thermoleophilia bacterium | reverse complement strand
GCGAAGTAGACGTCCTCTCCCTCGAGGCCGTCGACGAGGATCGACGGCCGCGTCAGCGAGAGGGTGTTCCAGCCCATGTGCGGCACCCGCCTCGCGCGCACACGGCAAACGGTGCCGGCGAGGACATCGAGGCCGCTGCCGCCCTCTTCGCTCGCGCCGAACAGGAGCTGCATGCCGACGCAGATGCCAAGAACAGGCCGCCCGGCGGCGACGCGGTGGCGGATTGCCTCGTCGAGTCCGTTTACCGCAAGCCCGCGCGCTGCGCTCTCGACATGCCCGTCTCCCGCGATCACGGCGAGCGGTGCGTCCTGGACGATCGCAGCGTCGATCGTGATCGACGGCTCCGCCCCGGCGCGTTGGAGTGCGGAGGTGACCGAACGGAGGTTGCCGGCGCCGTAGTCAGCGAGCACCACCTTCATGCGAAGCGCGCTTTCATGCGAAGCGCGCTTTCATGCGAAGCGCGCTTTCATGCGATGCGCGCTTTCATGCAGTGCGCGCCTTTCATGCGATGCACGCTCTTCATGCGATGCCCTTGGTCGACCTGATACCGCCGTCGCCCGCCGCCACGGCCTGCCGCAGCGCCTGACCGAGAGCCTTGAATGCCGCCTCGGCAATGTGATGGTCGTCGATACCGGCCGACTCGACGTGGATGGTGCAGCCGGCCTCCATTGTGAACCGCTCGAGCGCGTGTGGCAGGAGCGAGAGCGCAAGCCCGCCGACACGGTCGCCGGTGAAGGCGAGCGAGATCTCGGCGTGCGCGCGGCGGACGAGATCGACGGCGGCGGTTGCCCGCGCCTCGTCCATCGGGACGACGGCAGATCCGTAGCGCGCAACCCCTTCGCGCGTGCCGAGCGCCTGCTGGACAGCGCTCCCGAACGCCGCGAGGACGTCCTCGACGGTGTGGTGCTCGTCGACGTCGAGATCTCCTCCGGCGATGCACGCGAGATCGAAGCCTGCGTGGAAGGCCAGCAGCGTCAGGAGGTGATCGAGGAAGCCGATTCCTGTGACGACGTGCGATCTGCCGCTCCCGTCGAGATCGAGGGTGACGCGCAACGCAGTCTCGGTGCTCGTCCGGATGAGCGTTGCTTCCCGGCCCGGGGCCGGTCCCGACTCGACCCCGAGACCCCTCAGGAAGATGTCGTTCTCGGTCGGTCGCCGCAGCGTCACCCTGATTCCCTGGGGGAATCGCCGGACGACGATGCCCTGTGCCTCGAGGCGCTCGCCGAGGTCGTCGGTGCTTCGCACCCAGACGAAGTTGCCGGCCGCGGGGGGAGCGTCGAAGCCGGCGGCGGCGAGCGCAGCACGCACACGCTCTCGTTCTGCGATCTCCGATGCGACATCGTGGCGTGGGTCGCGGAGCGCCGCCGCCGCTATCCGCGCGGCAGGAGAGGCGATCGGGGCGGGCGCCCGACGGGACTCGAGCACCGCGGCGGTTGCCGGAGCTGCGACTGCGTAGCCGACACGGAGGGCGGCGTACCCGAACGCCTTCGACATCGTGCGGAGGACGATCAGGTTCGGGCACTCGTCGAGCCAGGGGATGACCGACTCGCCGCCGTACTCGATGTACGCCTCGTCGACGACGACCGCTGCCGTCGGGTGGCAACGCGCGAGCTCGACGAGCTCGGCGGCAGGTGTGACGGCGCCGGTCGGGTTCTCCGGGTTGCAGCGCCACAGGAGGCTCGCACCCTCCGAATCGGCAGTCGGCTCCGCGCCGTTCAGCAAGGTTGCGATGCGGTAGAGCGCGTAGGTCGGGGGGATGATCGACGCCGTCCGACCGGGCGCGAGGTACGTGCGGGCACACAGCAGGATGAGGTCGTCGGCGCCGGCGCCGACGACGATCTGCTCCCAGCCGACGCCCCCGTCGACCTGGCCGCCGACATTGGCGGCCGCGGCCTCGCGGAGGTCGCGGTAGAGACCGTCGGGATACTGGTTCAGCGTGGCGAAGCTCTCCGCCAGCGGTACCTGCGCGACGCCCGGCAGCGGAGGCGTGTTCTGGTCGAACTTCAGCACCTGGACGGCGTCGAGACCGTGCCGCGCAGCGACCTCGGCCACGGTCGCCGCCCACGTGTAGGGCGTAAAGGCGTCGGGAAGCGGGACCGCGCTCGGTCCTCCGGCCGCGGCGCCGACACGGGCACGGGAACGGGCACCGCTCACGGTCGCTCCAGCGCGCGCTCGGCAGCGGCAGCGTGGAGCGGCAGCCCTTCGGCCCTCGCGATCGGCCCGATCACGCGCGCCGCGGCGGCGATACCCGCCGCCGTCGCACGTACGACCTGCAGCGGCTTCATGAACATCTCGAGCCCGAGGCCACCGGAGGAGCGCGCGAGGCCGCCCGTCGGCAGAACGTGGGTGGCCCCGGCGGCGTAGTCGCCGACAACGGCCGAGCCACCGATGAATACCGAGCCGGCGTTGCGAACGCGCTCGAGCAGCGCTTCGGGGTCGCGGACGTGGAGCTCGAGGTGCTCAGGCGCAAAGGCCTCGGAGCGCGCCAGCGCCTCATCGAGCGAAGCCACCGTCTCAATCTGAACGTTGTCATAACGAGCAACAAGCTTAGAGACGGCGCCGGACAGCACGGGATCGGTGCTGAGCAGAAGGGCCTCGCTGTCGGCGCCGTGCTCGGCCTGGGCGAGCAGGTCGGCCGCGCAGGCTTGCGCATCGGCAGTCTCATCGGCGATCACGACGACCTCGCTCGGGCCCGCGGGCAGGTCGATCCCCACGTGACTCGAGACGAGGATCTTCGCAGCGGTGACGTAGGCATTCCCTGGTCCGACGATGCGGTCGACCGGCGCGATCGACGTCGTCCCGTAGGCGAGTGCAGCAACTGCCTGAGCCCCGCCGATTGCATATACCTCGTCCAGGCCGAGCTCACGTGCGACGACGAGCGTGACATCGACCGGGCGGGGAGTCACGACCGCGATCCGCCGCACTCCCGCGACGAGAGCAGGGACGGCCGCCATCACGAGCGACGAGGGAAGCGGAAAGCGCCCGCTCGGCACGCAGATCCCGATCGAGTCGAGGGGGAGCCAGCGGCGCTCCGAGACGATGCCCGGAGCCGCCTCGACGGCCGTATCGGCGGGCCGCTGTGCTTCGTTGAAGGTTCGCACGGCCCGGATCATCGAGCGCAACGCGTCAAGAACGTCGTCCTCGACGGTGGCCGCTGCGATCCGCTCTGCAGGCACACGGAACCCATCAGGCCGGGGGCCGTCGAAGCGCTCTGTCCACTCGAGCAGCGCCGCGTCGCCACGATCGCGCACGTCGGCGACGATCGGCGCCGCGACGGCGATCGCGTCGTCGAGCCCCGCACCTCTCACGGAACGAGCCGCTCGATCGGGAGAACGAGAATCGAGGTAGCACCGGCGTCGCGCAGAGCCGGGAGCAGTGACCAGACATCGTCTGCGGCGACTGCGGCGTGAATCGCGATATCTCCCTCTTCGGCGAGTGCGAGGACGGTCGGAGCTCCCATGCTCGGCAGGACGGCCCGGATCGCGGGCAGCGTCTCAGTGGTGGCATTCATCATCACGTACCGTCGTCGCCGCGCGGCGACGACCCCCGAAAGCATGAGCTCCAGCCGCTCGACGAGATCGTGCTGCTCCTCCACGGCCACGCGCCCTCCGATCAGCACGGCCTGCGAGGAGAGCAGCGTTCCGATCAGGCGCAGTCCGTTGGCGCTCGCGGTCGATCCCGTCGAGACGAGATCTACGATCGCGTCAGCGAGCCCGAGACGGGGCGTCGCCTCGACCGAGCCAGAGACCGGCACGAGCTCGGCTTCGATCCCGCGCTCGGCGAGCAGCATTCTGGTCGAGACCGGGTAAGCGGTCGCGATGCGGAGCCCACCGAGCTCGTCGATCGTGGTCTGCGGCGCATCATTCGGCACGGCCGCCTGGAGGGTGCACCGCGCAAAGCCGAGCTCGGCAAGCGTGGCCACGTCTGCCTGCGCCTCGACGACGAGGTTCGCGCCGGTGACACCGAGGTGGACGACGCCGTCCTGTACGTACTCGGGGATGTCGCTGGGCCGCACGAGCAGGAGGTCGACGGGTGCGTTGGCGCAAGGAACAACGAGCGAGCGCTCCGTGGTCTCGAAGGAGAGGCCGGCGTCGGCGCAGAGCCGGAGCGTCGGCTCGGCCATGCGGCCCTTGGCCGGTACCGCCAACGTGAGGCGTCCGTTCTCGCCGGCGCGCGTGAAGGCACTCATCGCCGCTTTGCCCTTCCGAGCGCGATCCGGTACCCGCCCGCGCCGTGCTTCACCCACTGCGCCACTCGTGTGACCGTCGCCGTGGAAGTCGGCACGCGCTCGGCGATCTCGAGGTACGGCACACCCTCGTCAAGCAGCCGGGCCGTCTGCCACCGGTGCGTGAGAGCCTCGAGCTCGGCACGCGTACAGAGGTCGCGGAGGAAGCGCGTCACCTCGTCGGCAGTCCGTAGCGTGCGGATCGCGGCGGCGAGCTCGTCGATGCCCTGGACGGCTTCCGGCGTCTGCCTAGGTGGCGCTGAAGGTGCGGGTGTGCGAGTCATCGAGATCATGATAGCATGTTAGCGTGCTAACACAAAACTTCGATGTCATCCCCGCCATTGACGTCCTCGAAGGCCGCGTCGTCCGACTCTCGCAGGGACGACGAGAGGCCGTAACGATCGAGGGTGGCGATCCGGTCGAGCTGGCGCGCCGCTTCCGTGACGAGGGGGCCCGCCGGCTGCACCTCGTCGATCTCGACGGCGCATTCTCCGGCTTGCCGACCCTCCACCTCGTCGAGCGCGTCGCCGCTGCAGGAGGCCTCCCGCTGCAAGTAGGCGGCGGGTATCGGACGACAAAGGCGATCGCGGACGCGATCGCCGCCGGCGCCGACCGCGTCATCGTGGGCACCGCCGCGCTCTCGCCGTCGTTTCTCGGTGAGGCGACGGCCCTGTTCGCCGGGCAGCTCGTCGTCGCGATCGACGTGCGCGACGGTGAGGTAGCTGTCGACGGCTGGACGCGCACGTCGGGCACGACGCCTGCGGCACTGGCAGGCGACTGTGCCGGCGCCGGTGTCGCACGGCTCCTTGTCACGAGCACGGCACGGGACGGCTCGCTCGCAGGGCCAGATGTCGACCTCCTCGCGGAGATGCTCCTTGCCGAGTTGCCCGTGATTGCTGCGGGGGGCATCTCGTCGATCGATGACCTGCTCGTGGTGCGCGACCTCGGCTGCGAGGCAGCTGTTGCCGGCAGTGCCCTGCTCGCGGGCCGCTTCACGCTGGTAGAAGCCCTCGCTAGGCTCGCGGGGTGAGCGAGCACGCGATCGCAATCTGGTCCGACT
>JANOUB010000276.1:0-1550 GCA_031416615.1 Thermoleophilia bacterium | reverse complement strand
CCGAACGTGCTCTCGACGTTCTCCATCGAGAGACGCTCCGGCTGGTAGGTGGCGTTCGGGCTCGTCGTGTCGAGCACCGTGTAGTCGTCTCCGCGGCGCAGCTCGATCGTCACCTCACCGGTGACCGCGAGCCCGATCCAGTTCTGCAGGCTCTGGCGGAGCATCAGCGCCTGCGGGTCGAACCAGCGCCCCTCGTACAGGAGCCGCCCGAGCCGTCGCCCCATCGTGCGGTAGTTGTCGATCGTCGCTTCGTTGTGGATCGCATTCACGAGCCGCTCGTACGCGACGAAGAGCAGCGCCATCCCGGGGGCCTCGTAGATACCGCGCGACTTGGCCTCGATGATGCGGTTCTCGATCTGATCGGACATCCCGAGCCCATGCCGGCCGCCGATCGCGTTCGCCGCGAGCACGAGCTCCACCCGATCGCCGAACTCCTCTCCGTTGAGAGCGACGGGCCAGCCCTCGTGGAACCTGACGCGTACCGTCTCGGGCTCGATCGGCACCGTCTGATCCCAGTGGGCGACGCCCATGATCGGCTCGACGATCTCCATCGAGCGGTCGAGCAGCTCGAGCTCCTTTGCTTCGTGGGTCGCCCCCCAGATGTTCGCATCGGTGGAGTAGGCCTTCTCGACGGACGATCGGTAAGGAAGGCCGCGCTCGAGCAGCCACTCGCTCATCTCCTTCCGCCCCCCGAGCTCCGCGACGAACTGCGCGTCGAGCCACGGCTTGTAGATGCGGAGGGACGGGTTCGCCAGCAGGCCGTAGCGGAAGAACCGCTCGATGTCGTTGCCCTTGTAGGTCGATCCGTCGCCCCAGATGTCGACGCCGTGCTCGCGCATCGCGTGGACGAGCATCGTGCCGGTGACCGCACGCCCGAGAGGGGTCGTGTTGAAGTACGTCTTGCCGGCGGTCGAGATGTGGAAAGCGCCACATTGCAACGCCACAAGGCCCTCGTGCACGAGCTGCTCGCGGCAGTCGACGAGCTCGGCCGCCTCGGCGCCGTAATCGAAGGCGCGCTCCTTGATCCCGGAAACGTCCTCCTCGTCGTACTGGCCGAGATCAGCGGTGAACGCGTACGGGATCCCACCCTTCTCGCGAATCCAGGCCACGGCCACAGACGTGTCGAGCCCGCCCGAGAAGGCGATGCCGATGCGTTCACCGACGGGTAGCGACTGGAGGACCCGGCTCACCGGAGAAGCCTAGCCTGCGGAGCTCGCGGTGAGCCTGCGGAGCTCGCGGTGGAAGAGCATACCGCGAGCTCCGCAGGCTTTCCTTGTTTGCAGATCTGGGCTTCGCCTGCGATCGCGAAGACCCCTGAAGAGGCCCGCCCGCGGGCCTGCTCATGGCTCGCGGTGGAAGAGCATACCGCGAGCCATGCAGGCGTATTCTGTTTGCAGATCTAGGCTGCTTCCTTCCTGCAAGATCTCGAATCCGCTAGCGCGAATTCTTTGATCGCACGCAAGATCCCTGAAGAGGCCGCGGCCCCGGGCCTTTCCGGACGGCAGCTGGAGGGCCGGTGGCAGGCTTACCCTGCCACCTTCCGTACCGCC
>JANOUB010000275.1:0-2152 GCA_031416615.1 Thermoleophilia bacterium | reverse complement strand
CTGGGCGGCGTCCTGCGCATCGGCGGCGTTGCGGGTGATCAGGTAGGCGGTGCGGAAGGCGAGCTCCTCGTGCGGGCGGACGAGCGTGGCGAACGCCGCAGCGTCGCCGCGGCGTGCCTGTTCGACCAGGTCGAAATCGGTGGGTGGCCGGCCCGCCACTGTCTCCGGTACACCGGCCGGGGCGGCGCGGTTCCCGCTGTCAGGCGTCGAGGGCCTCACGAAGCGCATCGGCGCCGCCCTCTGCGAGTGCGGCCACGGCCGCTTCGTAACCGGCAGCCACCGCCCGGTCGAGCACCTTGAACTCGCGCAGCCCGATGTCCGAGACGCGTCAATGCGTCGCTCGTGACACCCTGGAAGAGCGGCACCTGGGCAAGCTCGGCGGCGACAGCAGTCATCGTGAGGTGGGGCACAGTCTCGTAGGATCCATCAGACGAAGCTCCGCCGCAATGTCAATCTCGATCTGCTCCGCAGCATGCCGTTGTTCTTGGGCTGCTCGCAGAAGGAGCTCGGTCAGATTTGGGCGCTCGCCGACGAGATAAGGCCTGTCGCCGTGCCGCCGCGGTGACAGGACGCTTGAGCCTGTCTCCTGGGCCGCGGGTGAGCGGCACAGCGTCTACGCGGGCGTGGCGGCACCTACTCTTCGGCCGTGCAGCACGACATCGATCCCACACTCGTACCGCGATCGCTCGTCTGGGCCACCGATCTCGACGTGCTGCCGCAGGGCCGCGTGGCGGAGCGGCGGGACGACTACCTGCTGATCCGCTCGCCCGGCAATCCCGCTCACTACTGGGGCAACCTGCTCCTGTTCGACGAGGCCCCTGGCGAGGGCGACGGGGACCGGTGGGAGGCTCTGTTCGACGAGGAGTTCGGTGACGAGCCACGCGTGCGCCATCGCACCTTCGCTTGGGACCGAAGCGACGGTGTCGCCGGAGCCGCTCGCGAGGAATTTGCCGGCCGAGGCTACGACATCGAGGAGAGCGTCGGGCTCGTCGCGAGCGCAGCCGGCGTGCAGGCGCACCCGCGCGAGAACCGAGAAGTGGACGTGCGGGCGCTCGACCCAGCCCTCGGCGCTGACGAGGAGCTCTGGAATGCCGTCGTGGAGCTGCAGGTCGCGAGCCGCGACGCCGGACACGCCGAACAGGACCATCGCGTGTTCAGCCGTTCGCGCCTCAACGGTCTCCGGGCCCACTTCCGCGCCGGACGCGGCGCCTGGTACGTGGCGATCGATCCCGCGAGCGGTGACGTCGCCGCGAGCTGCGGTGTCGTCGTGACGGGCGGGCGCGGCCGGTTCCAGGCGGTGGACACCGCGCTCGAGCACCGGCGGCGCGGAATCTGCTCACGGCTCATCGTCGAGGCCGCGCGCCGGTCGGCGGAGCTCCACGGAGCCGAGCGCTTCGTCATCGTCGCCGAGGTCGGCTATCACGCGCTCGGGTTGTACGAGTCGCTCGGCTTCGAGCGGCAGGAGCACGTGTTTGGCGTCTGCCTCTGGCGCCACCGTCAGCGCTGAGCGGGTCGAGCGTCTACCCGGGGATCCAGCCCTCCCGGTACCGGCTCGGTTGACGCTCGGGGAACCGTGCGTAGGCCACGTCCGGCTCGGTCGTCTCCTGCTCGACCCCCGCGCCGTGCCGCAGCGCAGCTTCATCCACGCTGTAGCCGCCCCAATCTGGGCCGACCGAGCGGTCGCGCGCACCGACTGCGAGCACGAGGCAGGGCGCGTCCCCGGCCCCGACGATCACGTGCTTCGTCCCGGCAGGGCAGTGCACGAAGTCCCACCGGCGGAGCGGGCGCTCCTCGCCCTCGACAATCAGCAATGCATGCCCGGCGAGCACGAGGAAGTCCTCCTGATCGGCCTCCCAGTGGTACATCGCCATCGGCTCACCCGGCGCGAGGGCAACGAGATGGATCCCCAGCTGCGAAAACTCCGGCTCACCCTCGAACCCGCAGTAGGCGCCTCGCCCCTCCCCGGGCCGCCAGCGCGCCTCACGCGCGTTGAGGACGAACCAGCCCTCCCCCTGGGGGACGAGCCCGTGTTCTGTCGGCTCGAGCCTCCATTCAGGAACCATCATTGGGATCCTGCCAGACCGGCCCGTGCTGCGTGGAGGCCAGGCGCGATTCTCCGTGCCTCGATCCTGCAACCGACCTCGCGAGCGGG
>JANOUB010000274.1:0-3752 GCA_031416615.1 Thermoleophilia bacterium | reverse complement strand
TGAGGAACTTGTTCGAGTGCCAGCTCGCCGCCAGCGGCCCGGTCTCGGCCTCACCGTCGCCGACGACGCAGGCCACGAGGAGATCAGGGTTGTCGAACGCCGCGCCGAAGGCGTGAACGAGCGCGTAGCCGAGCTCGCCGCCCTCGTGGATCGACCCAGGCACCTCCGGAGCGACATGACTGGGGATGCCACCGGGGAAAGAGAACTGGCGAAAGAGCTGCTCGAGCCCACCCTCGTCGCAGCCCACGTTCGGGTACAGCTCGCTGTACGTCCCCTCGAGGTAGGCGTTGGCGATCAGAGCCGGCCCGCCATGGCCAGGGCCGGTGATGTAGATCGCACTCAGGTCGCGGGCGCGGATCTGCCGGTTCAGGTGCGCGTAGAGAAGATTCAGGCCCGGCACCGTGCCGAAGTGGCCGAGCAGGCGAAGCTTGATGTGCTCGGGCTGCAGCGGCTCGCGCAGCAGCGGGTTGTCGAGCAAGTAAATCTGGCCGACCGACAGGTAGTTGGCGGCGCGCCAGTAGGCGTCGATCAGACGCAGCTCATCCTCGGCCAGGGGCGTCGGCGTCTCGCTTCCCAGCGTGTCCGTCTCGGTCATCGCCCCTCTTCAGCTCGCGGGCGGAGCCGCCCCGAGCCATTCGCGTCTCGATAGGCCGCTCTGTCCGTCGGGCGCCTGGTACACGCGGCAGGCGAGGGCGAAGTCGGAGCGGGCCTCGCAGTCACGAGCGCTCGCCGTCCCGCCGCGGCAACTTCAGCCGTTTCAGGGCGAGGGCGTTGAGGGCGACGAGCACGCTCGACCCCGACATCGAGATCGCCGCGATCTCGGGCCGGAGGGTCAGGCCCCAGGTCGAGAATACACCGGCGGCGATCGGCAAGGCGAGCGAGTTGTAGCCGATCGCCCAGCCGAGGTTCTGCTTCATCTTGCGAACGGTACCCCGGCCGATCGTGATCGCGGTCGCCACGTCCAGTGGATCGGAGCGCATCAGGACGACGTCCGCGGTCTCGATCGCGACGTCGGTGCCGGCGCCGATCGCGATGCCGACATCCGCCTGAGCCAGCGCCGGTGCGTCGTTGACGCCGTCGCCGACCATCGCCACTTCGTTGCCTCGCTGCTGGAGCTCTTTCACGACGCCCGCCTTGTCGCCGGGAAGAACGTCGGCGATCACCTTCTCGATCCCAAGCTCGGAGGCGATCTGTTCGGCCGTCTGGCGGTTGTCACCGGTCAGCATCACGGGCCGGATCTGCTGCAACTTCAACGCTTCGATGGCGGCGGAGGCGGTGTCGCGGGCAGCGTCCGCGATCGCGATCAACGCCACCGCCTTCCCATCCTGCGCGACATGGACGACAGTGCGGCCCTGGTCTGCCAGCTCGCGGGCGCGAGGGAGCAGCTCGCCGAGCTCGATCTGCTCGCGCTCGAGCAGACGGGCGTTGCCGACCGCGAGTTTCTTGCCGTCGACGGTGGCGAGGATGCCCTGTCCTGGAACCGCCTCGAACGCTATTACCTCTACCGTTGCCAGACCTCGCTCTGCGGCGGCCGTGACGATCGCCTGGGCGAGCGGATGCTCGCTCTCCCGCTCGACCGCGGCAACAAGCCGGAGGATCTCGTCCTCCGAGACACCTTCGCGGATCGCGATCGCCACGACCTGCGGCTCTCCGCGTGTCAGCGTGCCGGTCTTGTCGAGCACGACGGTGTCGAGCTTCGCTGCCTGTTCGAGCGCGATCGCGTTCTTGAACAGAATCCCGCGCTGCGCACCGAGACCTGTGCCGACCATGATCGCCGTCGGGGTCGCGAGACCGAGCGCGTCCGGGCAGGTGATCACGACGACCGTGATCGCGTAGACGAGAGCTTCCTGAACGGAGGCGCCGATGACGAACTTCCAGACGAGGAAGGTGCCGAGGCCGCCGAAGAGGGCGACGAGGACGAGCCAGAACGCCGCCTTGTCTGCGAGTCGCTGCGCCGGCGCCTTCGAGTTCTGCGCCTCCTGGACGAGCTTCACGATCTGCGCCAGAGCTGTATCCGCCCCAACAGCGGTCGCACGAGCGCGCAGTGTCCCATTCTTGTTGATCGTGGCGCCGATCAGCGTCTCACCAGGATGCTTCGAAACCGGCATGCTCTCGCCGGTCACCATCGACTCGTCGACCGAGCTCTCGCCTTGAACGACCTCGGCGTCGACCGCCACCTTCGCCCCGGGGCGGATCAGCAGCAGGTCGCCGACGAGCACCTCGGCCGTCGGCACTTCCAGCTCGACACCGTCGCGGACGACCGTTGCCTTCGGCGGTGCAAGGTCGAGCAGCGCTCGGATCGCCTCGTTCGCTCCACCGCGAGCGCGCATCTCGAACCAGTGGCCGAGCAGCACGAAAGCGGCGAGGAACGCAACCGCCTCGTAGAACACTTCTCCTTCGATCAGGAACGTCGCCACAACCGAGTACACCCAGCCGGTCCCGATCGCGACGGCAACGAGCACCATCATGTCCAATGTCCTCGAGCGCAGAGCACGCCAGGCACCGACGAAGAAGATCTGGCACGAGTAGAAAATCACCGGCAGGCTGAGCAGAAACTCCCAGACGTCGACGCGCATCCCGAACGGCGTCGGTGGAACGCCGCCGAAGATCCGATCACCGATCTCCGACCAGATGGCGATCGGGATCGCGAGCACCACCGCGACGAGGAAGCGGTTGCGCATGTCGCGCACCATCTCCGCCATCGACATGCCCGCGTGACCGCCGTGCCCATGACCATGTGCGTCGCCTGCCCGCTCTATCGCCGCGTGGTCGTGCGCGGCTGCCTCGATCGCGGCCGTCGCGTGCTCGTGCCCGTCGGCGCGGACGGCGCGCGCGCCTTCAGGCTCGTGCATCGGGTCACAGAGATGGCCCGGCACCGACTGACCGGAGCAGTGATAGCCACACTCGTCCACCCAGCGGCGCAGCTCCGCGATCGAGGTCAGCGCCGGGTCGAACCTGACGGTTGCAGTCTGAGCGACCGGGTTCGCCTCCACCGCGAGAACACCGGGACGGCGGCCGAGCGTGCGCTCGACGACGGCCTTCTCGGTCGCGTAGTGCAGCCCACCGACGTGGAGCGTCGTTGTCAGCGGCTGCGACCCGCCGTGGCCCTGGTGGCCGTGATGACCGTCGTGGTCGTGAGTGGTTGCAGGGTCTGTCATCGGCGTCGGTCGTGGTTCACCGGTCAACGGTGACGGCCGGACGTGAAGAGCGTGTGAAGGTCGTCTCGCGGCTGCGGGCGGGGCCGGTTTCGTCGTCACGCGTGCCGACCGAGCCTGATCCAAGCTCTGACCGTCACCTGATCAACCCTAGAATCTAGCGCCACGGGAGACGACTTCTGCGGCCACAGCGCGAGGCATGGGGTCTCGTGCTCGTTCGTGCGGAACGGCTCTTCCCGGGTGGCGCTGCGGCTTTCTACCGCCGCTGCCTCAGTAACTGTCCACGTCGAAGAGCAGGCGATCCTCCGACGTGGCGCGTGCCGTACAGAGCTGAAATGAGCCCAGGCAATAGACAAACAGGAGGTAACCGAGAAGCACGTCGCAGTCATGCTTGCGGCGCTGGCAGCGCTGGCAGCGCTCGCCTCGGTCGGAGGCGCGAGCGCAGCTCCGGTAGCCGGCCAGGCCAAGATCGTCACCGTCACGCTCAGCGAGTGGAAGCTCGTTCCGTCGCTGAAGCGCGTGCCTGCGGGAAAGGTGACGTTCGTCATCCGCAACAAGGGGAAGCTCGTGCACGAGTTCGTGCTCACGCGGACGAAC
>JANOUB010000273.1:0-3853 GCA_031416615.1 Thermoleophilia bacterium | reverse complement strand
GCTCGCGTCGCGTGCGTGGCTGTTGCCCGCTCGACTGTCAGGACACGTGCTCTTGGGTCGCCCATGTCGAGGAGGGGCGCGTGGTGAGGGTTGAGGGCGCGAAGGAGCACCCGTTCACCCGGGGCGCGCTGTGCGCGAAGGTGAACGATTACGAGCAGCGTGTGTACGCGCCCGATCGTCTCCTTCAGCCGCTGCGGCGAACCGGGCCGAAGGGATCAGGGGAGTTCGAACGGATCTCGTGGGATGAAGCGCTCGACGTCATCGCCAGCCGGTTTCTGGCGATCATCGACGAATCAGGTGCGGAGGCGATCTTGCCGTTGAACTACCTCGGCTCGATGGGTGTCGTCCAGCGCCGCGCCCTGATGCGAATCTTCCATGCGCTCGGGGCGTCGAGGTTCCACGGAAGCATCTGCGGTGCTGCCGGAAATGTGCTCGCGGAGGAGGGGCATCCGCATGGCTTTGACCCCGAAGACATTGTGCACAGCCGTTTCGTACTGCTCTGGGGCGCGAACCTGCTCTCAACGAGCCATCACCACTGGCACTTCGTGGATCAGGCGCGCCGTCAGAGCGGCGCCCGGATCGTCTGCATCGATCCGATCCGAACCCGAACCGCACGTGCCTGTGATGAGCACGTGATGTTGAAACCAGGGAGTGACGCAGTCCTCGCGGCCGGCATCGCACACGTGCTTTTTGCCGAGGAGTTGGCTGATGTCTCGTTCGCGCAATCTGCCGTCGCTGACTTGGACGCGTATCGGGAGCAGGTGAAGCCCTGGACGCCCGAGCGGGTTTCGGCTGTTTGTGGCGTCGCGGCAGACGTCGTCGTCAGGCTTGCTCGTGAGTTCGGCGCCGCGCGTCCTGCGACGATCCGCTGCGGCATCGCGCCGCAGCAGACACGCGCGGGCGAGTCGTTCGTTCGCGCGCTGGCCGCGCTCGCGATCATCGGCGGCCACTGGCGTCACCGGGGAGGCGGCCTGTTCCTAGACGCGAGCCCCGTCCTCAGCGAGGCATCGGCTGCCCGTCCTGACCTCCTGCCGCGCGAGACGCGCAGCCTGGACATGGCGCGCCTTGGCGAGCACCTGACCAGCACGGCACTCGAGCCGCCGATTCGAGCGCTGATGGTTTGGAACCACAACCCGGCGGTCACCCAGCCCGACTCGGTGCGCGTGCGCCAAGGGCTCGCCAGAGACGACCTGCTGACCGTCGTCGTCGAGCACTTCCTCACCGACACTGCCCGTTACGCCGATGTCATCCTCCCTTCGACGACGCAACTCGAGCACTTCGACATCGTCGGCGCCTGGGGCCACCACTACATCTCGCTGAACGAGCCGGCGGTCCCGCCACAAGGAGAGGCGCTGTCGCACGGCGAGATCATGCGCCGCCTGGCGCCGCGCCTCGGACTGGATCATCCGGCGTTCCATGAGAACGACGAGGAGATAGCCGCGACGGCGCTGCCAGATGGCATCGGGCTCTCCGCGCTCCGCGAGAACGGGTGGTACAAGACGACCCCTCCACCGCCCGCCTTCGGCGACGGTGCAGCCCGGCTGACGATCGCAGGCGAGGTGCCGCTCCCGGTGGCCGCTCCGGCGCCTGACATGCTGCAGTTGCTGACGCCGAAATCGCACTACTTCCTCAACTCGAGCTTCGCGAACATGCCGCGGCAACGCGCGGCGATGAAGCGCCCGACGCTCGAGATGCACGTCGCAGACGCAGCGACGCGCGGCCTCCTCGACGCACAGGAGGTAGAGATCGCAAACGAACGCGCAGCGATCCGCGCCTGGCTTCAGATCACCGAAAACATCTGCCCCGGTGTCGTCGCGCTCGCCGGAAAGTGGTGGGGCGACGCAGGAGGCAACCCGGTTGCAAACCTGCTCACGGCTTCCGCATGGTCGCCCGGAGGACAACCCGCCTACAACGACACGTTCGTCCGCGTCATCGCCACACAGCCGCCGGCCGCCGCCTAGCGGCAGACTCAGGCCGTGTTCGGCGTGTTGGCGGCGATCGTGGCCGCCTCGAGGTATACGGCCCGCCGCGAGCTCTTCCGCTCGAGACCGCTCGAGGCGGGCGCCGACTATCGCGCAGCTATCGCGTGGTCCATGCTGTCCATGGAGCCGCCCTGGCTCGGAATCGTCAGGCCTGGAAGGGCGTCTGGCGCCACGATCAGCACGACACCCAGGACGAGCAGGATTGCGGCGGTTCCGTAGGTCACCGCACGCCCCCAGGGGAGCGTCTTCTCCGCCGCGATCAGCGCCGCCGCGAACGCCATCCAGGCGATGCTCATGACGCCTAGCGCGAAGAGCGACGCCATCAGCGCCCAGCAGCAACCGACGCACCAGGCGCCGTGCCGCGCGCCCATCTTCAGTGCCCCCCAGAGCCCGTCGCGCCAGGAGCCGAGCAGGAAGCCGAGTGGGCTGCGACACTTCGTCAGGCAGGCGTTCTTGAGCGGCGTGAGCTGGTAGACGGCCGCGACGATGAGCGTACCGCCGGCTACCCATCGGCCTGCCTCGTCCCACGACAACTCGGTACCGAGCAGGCGGCGGCCACCGTCGGAGATGGCGAACGCGAGCAAGCCCGCGGACGTCCAGGTCAGCAGATAGCCGGACGTGAATACCAGGGGCGCCACCGGGGTGCGGCGCTTGGTCATGCGTGAGTAGAGAGCGACTGTCGGTGAGACCGACGGGAACATCATCGCGGCCATCATCACCACCCACACGCCCAGGAACCAGCTCAGCGCTCCGAGATGGGTTCCCGGCCCGTCGTCCATGCCCCGCATGCGATCGACGGTCGACCACCAGGCGATGCCGGAGAGCACGAACAGCAAGCCGATCAGGGCCAGGCGGGTGCGCGCCGCGGCAAACGCGGCCGCGAGGCCCACGCGGCCGGCATCGTGCTCCTGGGTGGAACCGATCACCGTGGGTTCAGGCAGACCAGGCGAACCGGGACGACGAGAAGCCTGACTTGCCCTCGAACTCGATCCCGAAGGCGTTGATCCGCGAGCGTGTCGCCTTGGAGATCGTCAGCTCGGAGCCCGCCGGGTGGAAGATGCCGGTCAGACGTGCCGGCTCCCCGGACTCCACGCCGAACGGGACGACGTCCTCGATCTCGAAGTCGATCGCGTCGCCGATCTTGACGCTGTGGCGGAGACCCTCCTCACGGACCTCGATCGAGGCGCGCTCCACGCCAAGGTGCTCGGAAATGAGCGGCCCGAGCGCCTCCATCGGCCCGCCGAGCTGGCCGCCGAAGACGGCCCCGAGCTTCTCTGCCTGATCGTCGGAAGCGGCGGCGTCGATGAACACCCCGAGACGCCAGTTTCCCTCGCTCATGACCTTCGGCGTGTCAGCGATGGCGGCCACCGTGAGACCGCTGACGTCCGTGCCCTCCACCTCCCCCTGCGTGACGTTGAACACGAGCGTCGCCCGGCAGCGGTCGTAGTCGGCACCGAGCGCGAGCGACGCAGTGCACGGACATACCACCTCGCACGAGCACGTCTCGATGTAGGTTCCCTCGAGGTTCCAGGCCATGTCGCCTCCTTCTAGGAGAGTGTGAACGCTAGACCGCCGATTCTCCTCCCCGCGTCGGGTCCTGTCAATTGCCGAAAGGCCGAGCACGTCGGCCCTCGAGTCATCGCCGCACCCTGCGCCGCTAGCGCGGCTCCGACGACAGCGCGCCGAGCGGGGAGAATCTACGCCGACCGTGCGACCTCGACTCGGCCGGTCTGCGAGATCGTGCGGGCGTTGGCCCAGGCTGACTCCTCGGTGGCGCTGGTCGCGGCGATGCATCCCGCCGCTCACCGTTCGGGCACTGGTTCGAAGATGTGCGCGCGCTCGGCTTCCTTCGTCCGCCCTGGAGCCTCGCG
>JANOUB010000272.1:0-8517 GCA_031416615.1 Thermoleophilia bacterium | reverse complement strand
ACGGTTGAGGCGAACCCTGAGACCGTGACGCCGGAGCTCGCAGCGCTCCTGCACGACAGCGGCGTGACGCGCATCTCGCTCGGAGCTCAGACGTTCGCGCCGCGGCTGCTCGAGGTGCTCGAGCGCGTTGCCGGGCCGGACGACATCCGACGCGCGGTGCATACTCTTCGCGATGCCTCTTTCGACAACATCTCTCTGGACCTCATCTACGGCATCCCGGGCCAGGAGCCCTCCGACCTCGACCATGATCTTGCGGAGGCTCTGGCACTCGCGCCCGAGCACCTCTCCCTCTACGAGCTCGAGGCAAAACCGGGCACGCGGTTCACCCATGCCTGGGGTGACGAACTCGTGCGCCAGTCCGAGGCGATGGAGGGGTACTTCGAGCGAGTCGTCGAGACGCTGACGGCGGCCGGCTACCGCTGGTACGAGACAGCGAACTTCTGTCTCGCCGGTGAGCAGGCGGGCGGGCGAGACCTCCGCGCACACCACAATTTAGGCTACTGGCAGGGGCACGACTACCTCGGTGTCGGGATCGGGGCGGTCTCTACCCTCGGAGGGCTGCGCCGTCGGAACGGCGCCTCGATCGGTCGCTACCTGGCTGCCGTCGGGGCGGGCGACGAGCCTCCGCGCGAGCTCGAAAGGCTCGATGCCCTGACGAAGGCGCAGGAGCGCGTCATGCTCGGTCTCCGTCTCGACGAACCGCTGCCACTCGCCGGGCTCGAGTCCGTCATCGATCGGGCTGCGCTCGAGCGGATGGTGAAGGGTGGGCTCTCGATCTCCGGTTCCGGCTCCGGAGGCGAGGAGACGCTCGCGCTCACCGTACGCGGCCGATTCCTCGGAGACGGCGTCACAGCCGAGCTGCTCGTCTGAGACCCGCGCAGCGGGATCCTCTGCTCGTCTGAGGCTCGCCCGCGGTAGCTGTCACGCCGCCCCGTGGCACGGTATCGTCGCCGCGTGGAGGCTTCGCCGCTCTTTGTGCCCGACGGCTTCGAGCCACCGCGGGATCTCGTCTCGGCCAGGTTCGCGCTCGAGCCGCTTGGGCCGCAGCACAACGAGGCCGACCATGCGGCCTGGTCGTCATCGATCGCTCACATCCGTGCCACGCCGGGCTTTGCAGGGCGATCGTGGCCACGCGAGATGAGCCTCGCGGAGAACCTCGGAGATCTCGAGAGGCACGAGCGAGACTTCGATCAGCGCCTCGGCTTCACGTACACCGTGCTCGATCCGGACGACCGCGATGTGATCGGGTGCGTCTACATCTATCCCATCGCCGTCCCCGTTGCCTTTGCCGGGGGCGACGACGAAGGACACGACGCGGCCGTGAGCTCCTGGGTACGGGCCGACCGGGCAGCGCTCGACGAGCCCCTCTGGCGCGCCGTCAGTGACTGGCTCCGGCAGGATTGGCCGTTTGAGCACGTGGCGTACGCGACGCGGCGCTGAGCGAAGAAGCCGCGGCGCACCCCTGCAGGGCCGCTGCTCCCGGGTACGATCGGTAGACCATGGAGCAACTCTCCTCCCGCAGACGCGAGATCCTGCGGCGGGTGGTCGAGGAGCACATCGCGACCGGCCAGCCCGTCGGGTCGAAATCGCTCGTCGAGCGGGATGGCATGGACGTGTCGTCGTCGACTGTGCGGAGCGAGCTCGCCGAGCTCGAGGCGCTCGGACTACTCACGCATCCGCATACGTCTGCGGGTCGAGTCCCGACCGAGAACGGCTACCGGGTCTACGCAGAGCAGCTCGTCGAAGCGATCGACGGGCGGCCCGAGCGGATGACGCCCGCTGTCGCCGCCGTCAGAAGCGAGCTCGAGGCAGCTCTCCGGTCAACGACCGAGACACTCTCCCAGGCGACCCGCCTGCTCGCTCTCGTCTCCGCGCCCACGCTCGGGGCCGCCTCGGTGCGCCACGTCGACGTCCTCCAGTTGCAGCCGCGGGCCGTGATCATCGTCGTGATCACCTCGACAGGCGGCGTCATGAAGCGGGTGCTCGAGCTGGAACAGCCCGTCGATCCCGGCCTCGTCGACTGGGCCCGCACCTACCTCGAAGAGCAGGTGATCGGGTTGCGCCTCGGCTCGGCCACGTTGCGCCGCCGGCTCGAGGATCCGGCGCTGCCGCTCCGCGAGCGCACGTTCCTGAGCCGCCTTCGAACAGCGTTCGTGGACGCGGTCGCAGACGACGGCCCGCAGCTCTACGTCGGCGGCGCCGCCGGCCTGCTGGGGGATGCGCGCGGCGCCGAGCTCGAAGCCTGCCAGCACCTGCTCGACGTGCTCGAACGGCGCGCGGCGGTTCTCGAGCTCCTGTCCGACGCTCTCGACCCCCGCCGCACCGTCGTCCGGGTCGGCCCCGAGGTCGACGGCGGGCAACTCCACGACGTGGCGTACGTGGGGGCTGCCTACGGGATCGCGAGCCGCTCGCTCGGCTCGGTGGCGCTACTCGGCCCGCTCCGGATGGACTACGACAAGGCGATCCGCGCAGTTCGCACTGCTGCGTTCGAGCTGTCCCGCCTGGTCGAGGACGTCTACGAGGACGAGTAGTTCCAGTTCCTCCGGTCGAGTCGGTGCCGGTACCCTCGAACACCTGATGGCGACGGCCGAGCGCGACTACTACGAGATCCTCGGCGTCGACCGCGGCGCAGCGGAGGCCGACATCAAGCGCGCCTTCCGGAAGCTTGCGCGCGAACTTCATCCGGACGTCTCGGAGGTACCTGACGCGGAGGAGCTCTTTCGGGAGGCGGCAGAGGCTTACGAAGTGCTCTCCGACCCGGAGCGGCGCGCGACGTACGACCGCTACGGGCGTGAAGGGCTCCGCGGGGGCGGTTTCACGCCTGCCGATTTCGACCTCGGCAATCTCTCCGACATCTTCGGAGCCTTCTTCGGCGAGTCGCTCTTCGGCCAGGCGGCTCGCCCAGGAGGTCCGAGTCGCGGCGCTGACGTGGCTGCGAGCGCCGAGGTCTCGCTGGCGGAGGCGTTCACAGGGATCTCGATCAGCGTCCCGACCCGCGTCGCGCAGGCGTGCGAGACGTGCGACGGCAACGGCGCAGCACCGGGAACGGTTCCCGTCACCTGCGACATCTGCGGCGGGGCCGGACAGGTGCAGCGGGTCTCGCAGAGCGTCTTCGGCCAGTTCGTCCGCAGCGGCACCTGCCCTCGTTGCGAGGGCCTCGGCCGCACTGTCGAGACGCCATGCACCACCTGCGACGGAATTGGGCGCACGCTGCACGAGCGCGCGCTCGACATCGACATTCCGGCCGGCATCGACGACGGCCAGCGGATCCGTGTGCGCGGCGAAGGGCACGCAGGCTCGCTCGGCGGCCCGGCCGGCGACGTCTTCGTCCAGGTCCGCGTGCAGCCGCAAACGGGCATCGAGCGCGATGGCGACGATCTGCACACGGCCGTCGAGCTGACAATGACGCAGGCCGCGCTCGGCCTCTCACTCTCCGTGCCGGGCCCGGACGGTGAGATCACGATCGACATTCCCGCCGGCACCCAACCGGGCGACGTGCAGGTCTTGCGCGGGCAGGGCATGCCGTCGCTGCAGGGGCGACGTCGAGGCAGCTTCCACATGCACGTCCGCGTCCACGTCCCCCGGTGGCTCGACGAAGAACAGCGTGCGCTCGTCGAACAACTCGGTGATGCGCTCGGCGAGGAGCCCTATCGCGACGACGAGGGCGACGGCGGCTTCTTCGGGCGGATCAAGAACGCGTTCCGTTGAGCCTGGATCCAGGCTGAGCACGATGCCCGGGACTCCCGCGCGCGAGCGCCGAACGGGCCTGCTCATACCGGTGGCTGCCGAGGAACTGGTCGGCGACTTCCGGCGCCGTCATAACGCGGTCTCGCTCGCAAGGCGCCTGCCACCGCACATCACGGTGCTGTTCCCGTTCGTCAAGGCAGCGGCCGTGGACGAGGGCATCCGCGCGGATCTCGCTGCTCACTTCTCGACATTCACGCCCTTCGAGGCCGAGCTGACCGGAGTGGGGCGCTTCGACGACTACGTCTGGCTCGCGCCCGAGCCGCGCGATCGCTTTGTCGACCTGATTTCCGCCACGTGTAAACGCTTCCCGGACTACCCGCCGTACGAGGGCGAGGGGGGCGAGCCCGAGCCACACCTGACGATCGCCGCAATCGACGAGGGCGGCAGCGCGGACAGAGTCGCAGAGCTCGCCCGCTCCGAGCTCACAACGCTGCTGCCGTTCCGATTTGCCGTGGACGGCGTCTCTCTTTTCGAGGAGCGAGGCGACGGCACGTGGCAGGAGACGTTCCGGTTCGGGCTCGGATGACCGACCGCTTCGTTCGCGTTTCGGCCCGCGTTCCCCTGGTACAGGCAGAGGGGGCCAGAGCGCTCGCGCTCGACCTCGTCCCCGTCGGGTTCGAGGAGTCAGAGGACAGCGAGACGTTAACGCTGGTGCTGTACGTCGACGAGAGCGCCGTCGAGTCGATCCGGGCCGCCTTCTCCGATGTGGCGATCGCTCCCGTCGAGCCGGGGTGGGAAGACGCCTGGCGCACATTCCACCGACCCGCCCGGGCCGGTGGCATCTGGATCGGACCACCGTGGGAGCAGCCGGATCCGGGTGAGCTTTCCATCGTGATCGATCCGGGTCGCGCGTTCGGGACAGGAGCTCACCCGACGACACGGCTCTGTATCGAGCTGCTCGCAGGGTCGGAGCGCGGCTCGCTGCTCGACGTGGGATGCGGTTCAGGGGTGCTCGCGATCGCGGCCTCTCGCTTCGGGTTCGATCCGATCCGGGCCGTCGACAACGATCCGGTTGCCATCGCGACGACGATTGCGAATGCCGCCGTCAACGGCGCCGCCATCGAGGCGACCATCCTTGACGGCGAGCTGGACGAGCTCCCGGGCGCGGATGTCGTCGTCGCGAACGTGCTTCTCGCCCCGGTCGAGAAGATCCTCGCCCGCGTCGACGCGCGGGTGGCGATTACCTCGGGGTATCTGGGAGCCGACCGCCCTGATGTGCCGGGCTGGAAGGTGGTTGATCGGCTCGAGCTCGACGGCTGGGCCGCGGATCGTTTCGAGCGCACCAGGTAGAGCCGCCGCTACGCCGTCCGGATCGGCACGACGGCGTCATCGACGCGGATTGTCCCTCCCACGACGATGTCAGCACGAAGCCCACCCCGATGCACAAGGCTACGAAGGACGCCCGGAGGAGCGAGACGCTGCAGGTGGGCACAGGGCTCGGCGAGGCGGCGGCCAATGCACTCGACCCCGCCGAGCCGGAAGCGGTGGCCGACGAGAGAGTTGAGCCTGATGCCCCGCGTGACGACGTTCCGGCGGGTGTCCTCCCAGGCGATCTCCAGGCCGTCGACGGCGAGTGCGTCGAGAGCCTCTGCCTCGATCAGCGTCAGCTCGTAGCCGCGACCGCTCCCGGAAAACGTCCCGGCCTCGCCTGCATACCGGTCACCGGCGATGCCGCGACCGGCGATGGCTTGTGCCTCGGCAACACGGGTGAGCGGTGCCTCGGCCGCCGGCGCAAGCAGCAGCGCGACGACCACGCCGCCCTGGACGGCAGGATCCCCGTACGGCGCCGAGGCATCGAGGCCGAGGTCGAAGGGCGCCACCACGACGCCCTCGGCAATCGATCGCGCGTCCGTCAGCACGCGCGCGGGGTCGAGCACAGGGCCCGACGGCACGCCGAACATCAGCACCGCGTCTCGGCGCCCGTCGTCACCTGCGGCCGCCGCGATCCAGTACCCGGGCCAGGCGAACGAGGACGGATCATCGATCGGCACGAGGCCGAGGTTCCGGCCTGCGAGCCACTGGCGCCAGAAGACGCCCGGCTCCCCATCGGGGTGCGGTAGGCGCTCGGGATCGAGCCCGAGCGCCATCGCGAGGCAGCTACGAAAGCCAGGTTCGGAGCCGATCATCGACGTCAGCGTAATCTTCTTTGTCCGAGGTCGCCCCCGATGCCCGCGCCGGCGTCTACGCTCCCAGACCGATGGCCACCTTCACGACCCGGTTCCTCGGTTGCAAGGTGTCGTTCGCCGATGAGCAGGCGATCCGCGAACGGCTGCTCGCCGATGGGCACACGGAAACGAACGGAGCGGCGGACGTCGCCGTGATCAACACCTGCTGCGTCACGAACGAAGCCGTTTCGAAGTCGCGCCAGGCGGCCGCTCAGGCCGCCCGAAGCCACAAGCGCGTCTACGTGACGGGGTGTGCCGCCAACCTCTCGGCCGCTGCCTTCGAGGGCATGCCGGACAATGTCAGCGTCGTGGCCCGGCGCAGCGAGGACGTTGCCGAGACCGTCGCAGGCGACGTCGGCGCCATCGGCTGCGTCCAGGCAGAGCACCGCCTCGACCGTGTTCGCGCGTTCGTGAAGATTCAGGACGGCTGCTCGTTCTCGTGCGCCTTCTGCGTGATCCCACTCGTCCGCGGCGCCACGCGCAGCCGCACAGCGGCAGCAGTCCTCGGAGAGATCCGCCGGCGCGCCGCCCAGGGTCACCGCGAAGTCGTGCTCACGGGCGTCAATCTCGGGTGCTTTCGCGATCGTGCCGCAGGGCTCACTCTGGCAGGCCTCATCCGGGAGGCGGGCGCGATCGACGGTCTCGAACGCCTTCGTCTCTCTTCGATCGAGGTCAATCACGTCACCGCCGACCTGATCGACGCAATGCGTGAGACGCCGATCGTCGCCCGTCACCTGCACGTTCCGTTGCAGTCGGGCGACGATGGCGTCCTCCGGGCGATGGGGCGGCGCTACACGATCGGGCAGTACCGTTCGCGTATCGAGGCGCTCGAGGACTTCAACCTCACGACTGACGTGATCGTCGGCTTCCCGACGGAGGACGACCGCGCGTTCCTGAGCACGATGGCGGTCGTTGCGGAGATCGGGATCACGAAGGTGCACGTCTTTCCCTATTCGCCGCGCCCCGGCACGCGCACTGCTGCACACGATCCCGTTTCTCCGCAGATCAAGAAGGAGCGCGGTGCGCTCCTGCGGGCAGCGTCCGAGGCGGCCTGCAAGGAGCTCTGGTGCAGCCGGGTCGGCAGTGACGACGTGGTGCTCGTCGACCGCCCGGGTCTCGGATACGCCGACGACTACACACCGTGGCTCGTCGATGCGCCGCGCGGTGCGATGGTGGCTGCACGCGCCGTCGGCGTCTCGAACGAGGGGGTCGTTGCCGTTGTCACGGGATAAGAGCTCGAAGCCTTCTGAGTCGAGTTCTAGCTGCCTCTTCTGCCGGCTCGTCGCCGGCGGCGACCACGTGCACGCAGCCGACGGCTTCGTCGCAATCCGCGATATCGCGCCTGCCGCGGACACGCACCTGCTCGTGCTGCCCGAGCGTCACGTCGACACATTCCGCGAGATCGACGCGTTCCCGGACGAGGAGGCCGGGCGGATGCTGCGGTTCGTGGCCGAGACAGCGGCCTCCGAGGGACTCGAGGACTACCGCGTGATCGTCAACGTCGGGCCCGGCGCCGGCCAGACGGTGTTCCACCTCCACTGGCACGTGCTCGGAGGAAGAGCGCTCCCTGGGTTCCATTGACGGCGGCTACCGCGCAGACTGCCGGAATACCGGGCAGACTGTCCGTGTGCACCTGATCTCCACGATCGAGAACGAGCTCAAACAGGCGCGACTTGCGCGTGACAACGATCGCCGCGACGCGCTCACCCTGATCCTCGCGAGCCTGCGCTCGGCGGAGAAGGAGTTGCAGCGCCCACTTTCGGAAGACGAGGAGCTGCAGGTTCTGCAACGGGAGCGGAAGAAGCGGGTCGAGGCGTTCGCAGCGTTCGAGGCCGCCGGCCGTGAGGAGCAGGCGGACAAGGAGGACTTCGAGCTCGAGGTGCTCGAGGAGTTCATGCCGGAGCCGCTCTCCGAGGATGAGCTCGACGAGATCGTCGACGACGTGATCGCGGAGGTCGGCGCGACATCGCTGCGCGACACCGGTCGCGTGATGGCCGACGTGATGGCGCAAGTCTCCGGCAAGGCCGACGGCTCCGCCGTCAGCCAGATCGTCCGCGAGAAGCTCGCGTAGACCCTGCTCGCGGCGTGTCCCGGTGGACGGATCCAGCGTGGCGGGCGGAGGCGGACGAATGGATCCACGAACAGGTGGCGCGGCTCGGCGCCGGCCCCGCAGGCGTGATCGACCAGCTGCACGTCCGCCCGTGGTCGACGGTGATGCGCGTGCCGACGACGAACGGCGACGTCTACTTCAAAGCGAACACCTCGGCGCTCCGGTACGAGGCGGCGCTCGTCACGCTCCTCGCGCAACTGCGACCCGACTGCGTCCCGCCCCTGCTGGCCGTCGATCCCGAGCGCGGCTGGATGCTCATGGCCGACGCGGGCACGCAGCTGCGTGAGCTCATCGCTCGCGAGCGCGAGTTGAAACGCTGGCTCGATGTCCTACCGCTCTACGCGGGGGTGCAGATCGATCTGGCGGGCGACGCCGACGAGCTGATCGCCCTCGGCGTTCCCGACCTGCGCCTCGCCACGCTCGCAGCGAAGGTCGAGGAGATGCTCAGCGCTCTCACCGGACTGCCGGCGGAAGAGCGTCGGCTCCTGGACGAAG
>JANOUB010000271.1:0-4283 GCA_031416615.1 Thermoleophilia bacterium | reverse complement strand
GATCTCTCAGTCTCGTTCTTCACGAACGGCGGTGCCGAGGCCAACGAGAACGCGATCAAGCTCGCCCGCATGGTCACCGGGCGTCACAAGATCATCGCGAGGTACCGCTCCTACCACGGCGCCACCCACGGGGCCGTCTCGCTGACCGGCGACCCCCGTCGCTGGCCCGTCGAACCGGGCATGTCCGGCATCGTGCGCGCGTTCGACCCGTACACCTACCGCTGCCCCGCCGGGCACCCCGACCCGTGCCCGGTGTGCACCGGCGCACCGCACCTCGAGGAGATTCTCGAGTACGAGGGCGCCCACACCGTTGCGGCGATCATCCTCGAGACCGTCACCGGCACGAACGGCATCATCGTCCCTCCGGACGGCTACCTCCAGAGCGTGCGCGAGGTCTGCGACCGGCACGGCATCCTGCTGATCCTCGACGAGGTGATGGCGGGGTTCGGGCGCACCGGGAAGTGGTTTGCCTGCGAGCACTGGGACGTCGTGCCCGACATTCTGTGCGTCGCGAAGGGAATCAACTCTGGCTACGTGCCGCTTGGCGCCATGATCGCACGCGGCGAGATCGTCGACCAGGTGCGCGACCGCTTCTTTCCCGGCGGCCTCACCTACGCCGGGCATCCGCTCGCCTGCGCGTCGGCCATCGCCTCGATCGAGGCGTTCCGTGAGGAGGGCATCGTCGAGAACGCCGCCGCGATGGGCGATTACTTCCGCGATGCACTCGGCGCCTTGCAGGCGAAGCACCCGTCGATCGGCGAGGTGCGAGGTCTCGGCTGCTTCTACGGGATCGAGCTCGTCAAGAACCGGCAGACCCGGGAGATGCTCGTGCCGTTCAACGCCTCCGGCGAGGCAGCAGCCCCTGTTGCGCGTCTTGCCAAGGCGGCGCTCGAGCGTGGCCTCTATCTGATGACGCACTGGAACGTCGTCATGGTGGTGCCGCCCCTGACCGTGACCCGGGAGGAAGCGGAGGAGGGCATCGCGATCCTCGACGACGTGCTCGTGATCGCCGACGAGTACGTTCGCTAGCAGGGGCCGGCCCGCATCCGGCCCGGTGACAGGGCTTCAGCCTGTCTCCTGGGTTTCGTCAGTGATCGAGCGGGGCGAGAGCGAGCGGCGCGTGACGAGCGATCGCGTCGAAGTCTGCGTCTTGGTGCAGCAGGGCCGTTCCCGTACGCATCGCGACGGCCGCAATCAGGCAGTCGGGTAGCCGCCTGATCGTGATCCCTTCGCGTCGACACGCCCGGTACAGCGTGGCGGCCGACTCGAAGTCGAAGGGATCCTCCAGAGGCAGGAAGTGGCAGCGGTCGAGGAGCCGCCGCAGGTCGCGCGCTTGCTGTTCGTCGCGAGCTCCGGCCAGGATCTCGAGCAGGATCAGACCCATCGTCGCGAGCGGCTCGCCGGCCTCGATCGCCGAGGTCAGCCGCCGGTCAGCGCGGCTCCCGGTTGCACGCTGGAACTCGATCCACACCGAGCTGTCGACCAGGATCACGAAGATGACCGCAGGTAGCCGTCGCGCAGCTGCTCGAGGTCTGCCTCCCACCCCGTGCCGCGCATCGCGAGTGCGCCATCGCGGCTCATCGGCTCCAGGTCGAGCCGGCGTAGGGCGAGGTCGACCGCGGCACGCTTGGTCGCGAGGCCATAGCGACGCATCACCCGATCGATCAGAGCCTCGTCGATATCCACATTGGTGCGTCCCATGTGTATAGCATACACCAAGGCGAGGCAGAGGTGGTGCGAGCACCTTCTGTGCGACCGAAGCCAGCGGTCGTAGCGCGGGTCAGGTGCGGAGGAACGAGGAGATCGCCGCCGCGGTCTCCTCGAGGGCATCCCACAGGACGGTGTGCCCTCCTGCGACCGTGACCACCTCGAGCAGGTCGCCGAGCGCGGCGCGGTGCTCGTCGATCAGGTGGTCGTAGCTGACGTACGAGTCTCGCCCGAGCACGAGCAGCGTCGGGACGCGGGCAGAGTCGAACGATGGCGGCGCACTCGTCATCTCCCCGTAGGCCGCCACCACGGCAGCCTGGCTGTAGAGGTAGCGCCAACGGCCGTCGGCGTTTGCGACGAGGAAGCCACGGAGGTCATCGGCCACGAGCTGTTTCGGTGCGGTGTTGAGGCCGCTCTCCTCGAAGCGTCGCTCGATACCTTCTTCGAATGACGCGTACGAGCGGTCGGCGCGGGCCTCTTCGGCGACGTGCAAGGCGATCGCGGGGTCGAGCAGAATCGCCGGGTCGAGGAGCACAAGGCGCTCGACGAGGCGCGGATGCCGCGCCGCAACCTCGAGCGCCAGCCGGCCGCCGAACGAGTGCCCGATCCAGACCGCGGGCTCGGATCCCATACCGGCCACGAGCGACTCGACGTGCTCGGCGATGCTCCACGGCGGCTCGTACGGCGATGAGCCGTGGCCGAGCAGATCCGGCGCCAGCACGCGGTACCCAGCGAGCCACCCTTGCACGAGCTCCTCGGCGTGGCGCCCGTGTCCTGTGACGCCGTGGAGATAGACGACCCGCGGCGCCTCCGGATCGCCCCACGCCTCGACGTGGAGTGCCCGGCTCAAGCCTCTAGCGCTTCGAGTGACTCCGGCACCATCTCCGTACGCCTGCCGTCCTTGACGAGCGACCAGATCACGGTGCCGTCCTTATCGATCAGGAAGGTGCCGCGCAACGGAGCTCCCGTCGCGTCGTCGAACACTCCGTACGCGCGAGCCGCCGCCCCGTGCTGCCAGAAGTCCGAGGCAAATGCATAGGTCGCCCCGAGCTCCTGCTTCCAGGCCTGCCGGGTGGCCGACGAGTCGCACGAGACGAAGACCACGTCGGTCTCGGCGTTGTGGAACGACTCGAGATTAGCCTGGAGATCGAGCGCCTCCTCGCGACAGACGGCCGTAAAGGCGAACGGGTGGAACACGAGCAGGACGTTGCGCTTGCCACGGAAGTCCGCCAGGCGTACGCGCGGTTGGCCGAACGCCTCTTCGAGGTCGAACTCCGGTGCCTGCTCACCCGTCCCGACTACCATCACCACTCTCCTCTCCGTGACCCGAGGGAACATAGTAGGTCTGGCCCTCGAGGCTGTCGGGGAGGTGATCGGCCGGGGCGCCGCGAGGGTCGTCGTGAGGGGAGACGTAGCCCTCTCCGTGGCCCCGAGTCCGTGCTCCGGCGTAGTGCGCATCGCGCAGCGCGGGCGGCGGTGCCTGGATGCCTCGCTCGCGCACCTCGGCTCTCGCCTCCCAGATCGCCCTGGCCGACGCATTCGATTTCGGGGCGTTCGCGAGGTAGATAGCGGCCTGCGCAAGGTTGAGTTGCGCCTCGGGCAGGCCCACGTGCTCGAGCGCCTGCGCTGCCGCGACGGCGACGAGGAGCGCCCGCGGATCGGCATTGCCGACGTCTTCGGAGGCGAGGATCACCATGCGGCGCGCGATGAAGCGGGCGTCCTCGCCGCCTTCGAGCATCGCCGCGAGGTAGTAGACGGCGGCGTCAGGGTCGCTTCCGCGCATCGACTTGATGAACGCCGAGACGATGTCGTAGTGCTGATCGCCGGCACGGTCGTAGCGGAGTGGGCGCTTGCGGGCAGCGTCGGCAACGTGGCGTGCCTCGAGCGGTGCACCTTCGGCGGCCGCCGTCTGCCAGGCGAGCTCGAGGGTGCTGAGGGCGCTGCGGGCGTCGCCGCCGGCCTTGCGCACGATCGCCTCGACGACATCGGCGGGCACCTCGATTCCGAGTTCTGCCGCGCCGCGGGCGACGACTGCTGCAACCTCCTCGTCGGTGAGCGGCTCGAGCTCGACGACCGCGCAGCGGGAGAGCAGGGCGGCGTTGACCTCGAAGTAGGGGTTCTCGGTCGTGGCGCCGATCAGCGTCAGCAGGCCGCTTTCCACGCCCGGCAGCAACGCGTCCTGCTGCCCCTTGTTGAAGCGGTGGATCTCGTCGAGAAAGAGGATCGTGCGGGTACCGTTCGCTCCGAGCCGGTCGCGGGCACGTTGGAGCACCCCGCGGACATCGTCGACCCGCGCCGAGACGGCGGAGAGTTCCTCGAACGCAGCGCCTGTTGTCTCGGCGATGATGCGTGCCAGGGTCGTCTTGCCGACCCCGGGGGGGCCGTAGAGGATCATCGAGGGATTCCGGTCGCCCTCGATTGCGAGCCGCAGGGCGGAACCGTCGCCGAGCACGTGCCGCTGGCCGACGAGCTCGTCGAGCGACCGCGGCCGGACGCGCTGCGCCAGGGGTGCGGTCTGGCTCCCGTGGGTCGTGGCCGCGTCCGCGAACAGGTCAGTCATGGTGTGAGTGTAGGGC
>JANOUB010000270.1:0-2052 GCA_031416615.1 Thermoleophilia bacterium | reverse complement strand
GGCGACCTGCGCGTGAAGATCGCGCACGCTGCGGGCGGCAATCCGCTCTTCCTCACGGAGATGCTATCGATCGCGGCCGAGACTGACGGCGAGGTGATCGTCCCACCCACGCTCCGGGCCCTGCTTGCAGCCCGCCTCGACCAACTCGAACCCGCAGAGCGACAGGTTCTCGAATGGGCCTCGATCGAAGGCGAGATCTTCCACCGCGGCGCCATCCAGGCGCTCGCACCCGACGAGAGCCAGGTCACTCCGCGCCTCGCCGCTCTCGTCCGCAAGCAGCTGATCCGCCCGGACAAACCCCAGCTCGTGGGCGAAGACGGCTTCCGCTTCCGCCACCTTCTCCTCCGAGACGCCGCCTACGAAGCCCTCCCGAAGGCCGCCCGCGCAGACCTCCACGAACGCCTCGCATCCTGGCTCGAGCAACACGGCACCGACCTCGTCGAGATCGACGAGCTCGCCGGGTACCACCTGGAGCAGGCGTATCGCTACGGGGTGGAGCTCGGCGCGCCCGATTCCGCTCTGGGCGCACGCGCCTCGGAACGGCTGGCAGCCGCCGCTCGCGCTGCGCGCAACCGGGGGGACGTCCTCGCCCAAGTCAACCTCTGGGACCGCGCGGCCGACCTGGTCCCCGACGGGGCCGCGCGCCCGCTGTTGCTCGTTCGCTTCGGCTGGGCACTCGAGGAGGGCGGGGAGCTGGCGCGCGCCCGGGCAGCGGTCGAGGAGGCCGTGGCGCTCGCGCGCGAGTCCGGAGACGGGCAGGCCGAGTGGCTGGGGCGGATCGCGCTCGCCGGCATCCGCGGCAACCAGGAGCCAGAGGGCGCGTCGGAGAACATGCTTCGCGAGGCCGAGGCCGCGGTCGCTGCGGGTGAAGCGGCCGGGAATCACGAGGTGCTCGCGAGGGCCTGGGGGCTCGCTGCCGCCGCTCACAATTTTGGTGGGCGCATGGGCGAGTACGCGCGGGCCCTCGACCGGGCGTTGCCCCACGCACGTCGGGCGGGCGACCTACCGCTGGAGGCCCGGCTCGTGTTCTCCAAGGCGCTGTACTTCATCTGGGGGCCCGGCCACGTGGAGGAGGGGCTACGGTTCGCGGGCGAGGTCTTCGAGCAACTGGGACACGTTCCCGGCGCGGAGAGCTTCGCGCTCCACGTCCGCGGGCACATGCGCGCACGGCTCGGCGAGTTCGAGGGGGCCTTCGAGGACGTGAGCGACTTTCGGAGCGGCGAGCGCGAGCGCGGTCGCGAGCGGGAGTACGCGATCACGTCGGATTGCCTCTGGGACGTGTGTCTGTGGGCCGGCGACTGGAAGCGAGGCGAGGACGCGCTACGCGAGGGCTACGGGATGCTGGAGCGGATGGGCATCGAGGCTGGGGTCCAGAAAGTCTCTCTCGATCTCGGCGACTGCGTCTTCCGTCAGGGGATGGTCGACGAGGCCGAGCGCCTGAGCGAGATCGGGGAGGAGGTCACCGCCGAGGAGGACATGTTCGGCACGGCGCAGTGGCTCACCCTGAGGGCGAGAGTGCGCGCCGCGCGCGGGGATCTCGACGGCGCCGAGGGCTTTGCGCGAAGGGCCCTGACCGTCCCGGGGAACGAATTCCCCGAGCTGGCCGCCGAGGCCCGGCTCGCTCTCGCCGAGACGCTCCGCCTGGCGGCCGACCCTGAGGCGTCGAGCTGGGCGGCCGAGGCGCTCGAGTTCTACGAGCGCAAGGGCAACCTCGTCGGCGCAGCGAGGGTCCGGGAGTTCCTCGCGAACCTCTGAGATGAGGATCGACCTTCCCTCTGGCACGGTGACGTTTCTGTTCACCGATGTCGAGGCGTCGACACGGCTGCTACATGAGCTAGGAGCCGAGGGCTACGCGGCGGCGCTGGCGGAGCATCGGCGGGTGCTGCGGGCGGCCTTCACCGCGCACGGCGGTGCGGAGGTGGATACGCAGGGGGATGCGTTCTTCGTCGCGTTCCCGACCGCTCCCGGTGCGCTCGACGCGGCGGCCCAGATGTTGAAAGGGCTGGACGGCGGCCCGATCTCGGTTCGGATGGGCCTGCATACGGGCACGCC
>JANOUB010000269.1:0-5394 GCA_031416615.1 Thermoleophilia bacterium | reverse complement strand
CGGAGGAGGGAGTCTCTGCGGCCCTTGGGATCGATCCGCACCAGGCGGGAGGACGGGAAGCTGCACGGATCGGGGAGCTCGTCGAGCTGCTCGAGCACCCGTGTGCCGTCGCGGTCGGCGAAATCGGGCTCGACTACTTCCACGATCTCGCTCCCCGCAACGCACAGCGGGCGCTCTTCGACAGCCAGCTCGAGGTGGCTGCTTCGTCGGGCCTGCCGGTCGTGATCCACACACGTGACGCCGACGCCGACACGGCGGCCGCTCTCGTTCACTTTCCGGGCACCGTGATCCTCCATTGCTTCACCGCCCCCGGGTTGCTCGAGACGGCGATCGAGCGTCGCTACTACGTGTCGTTCGCGGGCAACGTGACATATCCCAAGGCGACTGCGCTCCGCGACGCGGCCACCTCCGTCCCCGGTGACAGGATCCTTGCGGAGACAGACAGTCCGTACCTCTCACCACAGCCACTGCGCGGCAAGCGGAACGAGCCGGCCAACGTGCTCCACACCCTGGCCGTTCTCGGGCAGGCGCGGGGCGAAGAGATCGCGTCCCTCGAAATGCAGATCGACCGGAATGCGACCGCGGCGTTCGGCCTCAGCCTCAGGGCGCTGTGAGCGGGCCGGCACCGAAGAAGTCTCTCGGCCAGCACTTTCTGGCCGACGACAACATCCTCGGTGTCATCGCGCGCCTGGCCGAGCTCGACGCCGGCGATGTCGCACTCGAGATCGGCCCGGGCCTCGGTGCCCTGACGCGACTCCTCGCCGCTCGGTGTGCCCACGTCCACGCCGTCGAGCTCGATGAGCGCCTCGAACCTCATCTCCGCGGCATCGCCGGCGCCCCAACCGTCTCCCTGCACTGGGGAGACGCCTTACGGCTCGATCTTGCACGGCTCGAGCCGGCCCCGACCAAGCTTGTCGCGAACCTGCCCTACAACATCGCGACCCCGATCGTGGCGGAGAGCCTCGACCGCCTGCCCACCATCGATCTCTGGTGTGTGATGGTGCAGCGCGAGGTTGCCGACCGTTTCTTCGCCGTCCCGTCGACCAAGGCGTATGGAGCCGTCTCGGTGCTGGTTCAGCTAGCCGCTCGCCGGACGGGGTTCCACCCGGTGTCACGCACCGTCTTCAGGCCTCCCCCGAATGTCGACTCCGCTCTCATCGCGTTTCGGCGAATTCCGCTACCGAGCAGCTTCGCCGACGTCCGTCGCGTCGTCGAAGGTGCCTTCGCGCACCGCCGCAAGACGCTCGCGAACTCGCTTCAGCTCGCCGGCGTGACAACACGCGAGGCGGCCGCGGACGCCCTCGCCGACCTCGGGCTCGATCCGTCGGTTCGAGCCGAAGCGCTCGACCCACCCGTCTTTGTCGAGTTGACGCGCAAGGTCGCATGAGACGCATCGCGGCGCCGGCGAAGATCAACCTCGCACTCGTCGTCGGCTCCCTCCGCACGGACGGCAAGCACGAGGTGGCGACCATCCTGCAACGGGTCGGTCTCGGTGATCAGATAGCCCTGTCACCCGGTGAGCAGCTGACCGTCTCAGGCTTCGCCGGCGACACGATCGTTGCGGCCGCACTTGCAACACTTGCGGCGGCAGCCGGCGTCGAACCGAGCTGGAACGTGGAGATCACCAAGTCCATCCCGCTCGCGGCTGGGCTTGGCGGCGGCAGCTCCGACGCTGCCTCCGCGCTGCGGCTTGCGAACGAACTGCTCCCGGCACCACTTCGGAGCGACCAGCTAGAGGAGCTTGCCGCCACGATTGGAGCAGACGTGCCGTTCTTCCTCAGGAGCGGCCCTCAGCTTGGTACCGGTGACGGCGCTGTCCTCACACCCGTCAACCTCCCGCAGGACTTCTGGGTCGTCCTGCTCCTCCCTGACGGCGAGGTGAAGACATCAACCAGAGACGTGTATGCCGCCTTCGAGGCGCGAGGTGGCCCGGTCGGCTTCGAGACGCGAAGGACGGAGCTTCTCGACAAGCTTGCGGCTGTTCGTACGTGCCACGATCTCACGCTGCTCCCACCCAACGATCTCGCGGCATCACCGCATGCGGAGCAACTGCGTGAAGCAGGTGCGTTCCGGGCTGACGTCAGTGGCGCCGGGCCGTGCGTCTACGGTCTCTTCGAGCGGCGGAGGGACGCCGTCGTGGCGGCACAAGCGATGCGACAGGCCGGGCGCACGTGGGTGACGTCACCAATCTCCGGGTGACAGGTTCGAGGACGATCTCGGCGCGATCGGCGATGAGAGTCAGACCCTGTGACCGGACGTCCCGGTACACTCGGCGTCCCGGTTCACTGGGGCGTGGCCAAGTGGTAAGGCAACGGGCTTTGGTCCCGTGATCCCAGGTTCGAATCCTGGCGCCCCAGCCAACGTACTGACCATGTCCGAATCCCGTGCCAAGCTCGCAGCTGTCGTCATGGCCGGAGGCCGTGGGACACGCATGTGCTCTGCGACGCCCAAGCATCTGCACCCGATCCTGGGGCGGCGGATGGTCGACTGGATCGTCGAGGCGGCCCGGCCACTCGGTGCCGACCCGTTGGTCATTGTCGCATCGCCGGACACGGCCGATCACTTCGCAGGATTGACAGTTGCCGTACAGGAACGTCCGCTCGGAACCGGCGACGCAGTCCGAAGGACCCAGGCAGCGCTCGCCGGTGCCGACGAGGTGCTGATTCTTTCGGGCGACACACCGCTCCTGACCACCGAACTGCTCGAAGACCTGATCGCGACGCATCGGTCACGGGCCGCCGGTGCAACGGCGCTCTCGTTTGTTCCCACCGACATTCGCAGCTATGGCCGGATCGTCCGCGGCGCTGACGGCGACCTCGAGTCGATTGTCGAAGCGGCTGACGCGACGCCCGCTCAGCTCACGATCGGTGAGGCAAACTCCTCGATCTACGTTTTCCAGGCAGATCTGCTCTGGCCCGCGCTCGACCGGCTGCAGCCCGTCAACGCGCAGGGCGAGCTGTACTTGACCGACGCGGTACGCGACCTCGTCGGCGCCGGGCACCGCGTCGCCGTGCACGTCGCGGACGACCCCGGCCAGACAGAAGGCGTCAACACGCGCGTCGAACTCGCTGCCGCCGCTGCCGCGCTCCGCGACCGGATCAACGTCGCGCACATGCTTGCCGGCGTCACTATCGTCGATCCTCTGTCCACCTGGATCGAGCCGACGGTGACACTCGAGGCCGACACGGTGGTGCATCCGTTCACGCTTCTGCGTGGGGCGACAAGCGTCGCCGAGGGCGCCGAGATCGGCCCTCACGCAGTCGTCATCGATGCCGAGATCGGAGCGGCAGCGACCATCGGGCCGTTCTGTTACGTTCGCCCGGGTACGGTGCTCGGGGCGCGATCGAGAGCGGGTACGTTCGTGGAACTCAAGAACACACGGTTGGACGAAGGCGCAAAAGTTCCCCATCTGAGCTATTTCGGCGACGCGGAGGTTGGAGCAGGAACGAACGTGGGCGCGGGATCGATCACGGCGAACTTCGATCACCGCCCAGGTGTCCCCAAGAACCGCACGGTGATCGGGCGGAATGCGCGGGTCGCCGTCGACACGATATTCGTCGCCCCCGTCACGGTGGGAGACGATGTCTGGACGGCGGCGGGCACCGTCGTCTCCGAGGATGTTCCGGACAACGCTCTCGTCGGGTTCCCGCCGAGACAGACGATCAAGGAGGGTCGGGGTGGAAAGCGGGACGGTTGAGCAGACGCTGCCGGGGCTCGGTGCACCTGCCGTTCCGGTTGCGGCCCCCGTCGTCGGGCGGGCGATCGCCCTGGCGCCGAACAAGCGGCTGATGATCGTATCGGGCCGGTCGAATCCCGAGCTGGCGCAGACGATCGCGAAGCAGATCGGCTGTGAGCTCGGCGAGGTGACGTTGAAGACCTTCGCGAGCGGAGAGACGTACTGCCGCTACGAGGACTCGATTCGCGGTGCCGACATCTTCATCGTCCAGACGGCGTCGATGCCCGTTGACCAGCACCTGATGGAGCTCCTGATCATGATCAACGCCGCCAAGCTCGCCTCGGCGAAGCGCATCACTGCCGTGATCCCGTGGTACTTCTACGTCCGGCAGGACAAGAAATCCCGGCCGCGCGAGCCGATCACCGCGAAGCTCGTCGCCGATCTTCTCCAGACGGCGGGTGCCGATCGTGTCCTCACAATGGATCTCCACGCCGGCCAGGTGCAGGGGTTTTTCGAGATTCCGGTCGACCACATGACCGCGGTGCCGATGTTCGCTCAGTACGTCCGCGACCTCAACCTCGGTGACGCCCTTGCCGTTGTCTCGCCGGACACCGGACACGCCAAGATCGCAGGCAAGTTCGCGGAGATGGTGACCGGCGACCTCGTGATTCTCAACAAGGTACGACCTGCCCACAACGAAGCGAAGATCACGACCGTGATCGGCGACGTCGGGGGCAAGGTCGCGGTGATCATCGACGACATCATCGACACCGCCGGCACACTCGTCGCCGGTGCGAAGGCCCTGAAGGACGCCGGCGCGACGAAGGTCTACGCGTGCGCCACGCACGGGCTGTTCAACGGGCAGGCGCTCGAACGGATTGCAGAGAGCGAGATCCACAAGCTCGTCGTCACGGACACCGTTCCGCTCGACCCTCTCGCCCGGCCGGACAACGTTCAGGTGCTCTCGATCGCGGGCATACTCGCAGAGACGATCTCGAACGTGTTCGCCGACGATTCGGTGTCCGCGATCTTCGCCGGCGAGAATCAGCTTTTCTGACCAGACCGACCGTGGTCGGTGTGTCGCTGTGTCCGCGCACGACTCCTGGCGTACTCGGGAGCGCGTTCGGTCACAGGGCGATGTGGTGTGGTTCGCACGCTGGCCCGTGACGGCCGGACGAGGCCTGACCGACGGACGGTGGGGCGGCGTATGCCGACGGCACCCCCTGAGAGTGCCGCCGGCCTGAGTGTGCTATCGGCAGCACGGCCGTCGGCCTGAGCCCGGATCCACCGTTTTTGCGCGGGCGTTGCATCTCCGTACCGAAGGCTCGCCAGGCCGCTCCCCGTCCGGGTTAGACTCTGTTTTCTTCCCTGTCGGGATGTCCCACCCGGACGGTGCGCTCCGTGCGGGGAAGGAGTGATGAAGGCTCCCGGCCTGCATGGTCCCTTCCCCGCACGTCCTGACGACCCGGACGAGCGCCTCGCGATCACGCAAAATGGTGGGTCCAGGCTAAAAGTCTCTAGTCCGTGGCAGGGAGCGGCGCGTGACTGGCGAAACGAGGTCATGGCCGGGTCGGCTCTCGGCGTCCGCATCTTTCTTCCCCTGAGGGGTGCGTGGTGCGGAGCCGGCCCGGCCGTGGCGAAGTGTCAGGCTTGGAGGCGATCATCCGAACCGGATCGATCGCGATGACCAGCGCCTGCGTCGGTGCGCAGCGGACTGC
>JANOUB010000268.1:0-4100 GCA_031416615.1 Thermoleophilia bacterium | reverse complement strand
GGACGGCCTGGACGCCGTCGACACGCTGTACGCGAACACGCGCAACAATCCGATCGAGGACATCGAGTCGCACTTCCCGTTGCGCGTGACGCAGTACGAGCTACTGGAGGACCGGGGTGGCCCGGGCCGGTGGCGGGGCGGACTCGGCACGACGCGGGAGATCGAGTTCCTCGACGACGCCGGCTACTCACTCGAGGGTGACGGGTCCGTTGCGGCGCCGCCCGGCCTGTTCGGCGGTGGTGAGGGGACGCCCGGGGCGGTGCTGCTCAACCGGGGCACGGAGTACGAGATCGAGCTGCCGTCCAAATTTCCCTACCGAAAGGCGGCGCAGGGCGACCGGCTCTGCCTCATCTCGCCGTGCGGGGGCGGCTACGGAAACCCGCTCGAACGAGATCCTGAGGCGATCGAGGATGACCTGATCGATGAATACGTGAGCCGAAAATCGGCTCTGACCTACTACGGAACCGATGAGACGAAATGAGAAGACGGATACCGATCCTGATGACGGTGCTCGTGGTGGCAGCGGTGGCAATCGCCACGGCCGTGGGGGGGCCGCCGCCTCGTACACGGGTGCGCAGGCGAACCTGAACAAGCACAAGGCGGTGCCGAACTTCGTCGCTCCCGGCCCGGCCTTCGACGCGAAGGCGAAGGCGGGTGGCAAGACGATCTTCATCATTCCCGCCTCAAGCCAGGTTCCGTTCGTCTCGACGATCGCAAACCACATCAAGCGGGTTGCGGGATCAGTCGGAGTCAAGGTGACGATCTGGCAGAACCAGGGTCAGCCCTCGCAGTGGGTGCAGGGAATGGACGCGGCCGTGGCGCAGAAGGCGAGTGCGATCGTGCTGCTCGCCGGTAACGACCCCGCGGGTCTGCAGCCGCAGATCAAGGCGGCGAAGGCAAAGGGGATCCCGACGATCGTGGCGCACCTCTACGACGACAACCAGGCCTCCGCCCCGAACGTCGGTGGCCTCGTCAACATCCCGTACAAGCTGGCCGGACAGCTGATCGCCGATCAGGCGATCGCAGATACGAAGGGCAAGGCGAACGCGCTCGTCGTCACGATCAACCAGGTCAAGTCGACCGTACCGATGGTGGCCGGGATCAAGCAGGAGTTTGCGAAGTACTGCTCCGGCTGCAAGCTGAAGTTCACCGATGTCACGATCGCCGACATCGCGACGAAGATCCAGCCGAACGTCCAGGCGGCGCTCACAGCCGATCCGAAGATCAACTACGTGATCGCCCTCTACGACAGCGCCGAGGTGCCGTTCGCGGCTGCGGCGATCCGGGCCGCAGGGCGGATCGGCAAGGTGAAGATCTCGACGTTCAACGGCACGCCCGAGATCCTGAAGATGGTCAAGCAGGGCGACATCGTGACGATGAACGTGGGCGAGAACCTGGAGTGGATCGGGTACGCGATTGCCGACCAGTCGATGCGGATCATGGGTGGCCTCGCGCCCGTCAAGAACGCCCGCGTGCCGGTGCGAGTCTTCGACGCGTCGAACATCGGCCAGACCGGCCCGAAGTTCACGTCGGGCTGGGGCACCTCGTACGTCGGCGGCTACCGCAAGCTCTGGGGCCTGGGGTAGCGATGGAGGAGGGCGCGCCTGCGCGGCTCGAGCTTCGCAACCTGTCGAAGAGCTTCGGCGGCACGCGCGCCCTTCGCGGCGTCGACGTGAGCGTCCTTCCCGGGGAGGTGCACGGCCTCCTCGGGGAGAACGGCTCGGGCAAGTCGACCCTGATCAAGATCCTCGCCGGCTTTCACGGGCCGGACGAGGGGGAGCTGCTGATCGACGGGCAACCGGTGCGGCTACCGCTCGCGCCGGGACAGTTCCGCGCGCTCGGGATGAGCTTCGTGCACCAGGATCTCGGGCTCGTCGAGTCGCTCAGTGTGCTCGAGAATCTGCGCGTGGCCGAGATCGCAGCCTCGCGGTCGCGTTGGGGCATCTCCTGGCGAGGTGAGCGGAAGCGCGCGCGGGAGACGTTCGCCCAGTACGGCGTGCAGATCGACCCGGCGGCGCTCGTCGCCGACCTGAAGCCGGTCGAGCGGGCGCTGCTCGCGATCGTGCGCGCGATCGAGGAGATCCGCAGCGTCGGCCGCGGGCACGGACTGCTCGTTCTCGACGAACCGACGGTGTTTCTGCCGAAGGAGGGAATCGAGCGCCTCTTCTCGCTCGTGCGCGATGCGGCGGAGGCCGGCGCAGCGATCCTCTTCGTCTCGCACGACCTCGACGAGGTGATGGAGATCACCGACCGCGTGACCGTCCTTCGCGATGGCGCACTCGTCGGCACCGTCGCCACCCGCGAGACGAGCGAGACGGCGTTTGTCGAGATGATCATCGGTCGCCAACTCGCCGCGCTCGGCGACGTCGAGCACGTCGACCTGACCGAGCAGCGGGTCGGCGTCAACGTTGCCGGCCTGACCGGCGCGAGCGTCACGGACGTCTCCTTCGAGATGCACGAGGGTGAGATCGTCGGCCTGACAGGGCTGATCGGCTCCGGCTTCGAGGAGGTGCCCTACCTGCTCTACGGCGCCCGGCCGGCGCGGGCCGGGCGGCTCGTCATCGGTGATGAGACGATCGATGTCACGCGCCTGACGCCGCCGGTGGCAATCGGTGCCGGTCTTGCACTGATCCCCGCCGACCGCATGACCGACGGCAGCGTCGGCTCACTCCCTGTCGTCGAAAACATGGCGCTCTCGGTGCTCGGCCGCTACTTCAACGGCGTCGCCCTCGAGCGGCGGCGGATGCGGCGAGAGACAGGAGCGCTGATGCAGGAGTTCGACGTGCGGCCGAACGACCCGGGCCTGCCCTACGGCGCGCTCAGCGGTGGCAACCAACAGAAGGCGCTGCTGGCGAAGTGGTTTCAGACCGAGCCACGCCTTCTGCTCCTCGACGAGCCTACGCAGGGCGTCGACGTGGGGGCCCGCCAGCAGATCTATGGGCTCATCCGCGCGGCCGTCGAGGAGCGGGGGATGCACGTCCTGTGCGCGAGCTCCGACTATGAGCAGCTCTCGCTGCTGTGCGACCGGGTGATCGTCTTTGGTCGTGGGCGCGTCTGGCGCGAGCTCGTGGGCGATGACGTGACGAAGGAACGGATCATCGAGCAATGCTACGCCGCTATGGCGGCCGAGGGTACCGGGGTAGCCGCATGAGACGCCCTCTGAGGTCGACAACCGAGCACACGGAGCCGGCGAACTCGGAGGTGCGGGAGCACTCGCGGTCGCGTGTCGCCGACCTGACGGAACGCTACGCGCTACTCGGCGTCTGGGGGCTCGTCATCGCCGTCTTCGGAGTCCTTCGGCCCGAGACATTCCTCACCACCGCGAACTTCTCGACGATCTTCGGCTCGCAAGCAATTCTCGTCGTGTTGACGCTCGCCTTGCTGCCGCCCTTGACCGCCGGCGACTACGACCTCTCCGTCGCGGCCACGATGGGGCTCTCGGGCATGACGCTCGCGATCCTGAACGTCAACCACGGCTGGCCGATCGTGTGGGCGATCGCCGCCGCGTTCGTGATCGGCCTCGCCGTCGGCGTCATCAACGGGGCCATCGTCGTTCTCCTGGGGATCGACTCGCTGATCGTCACGCTCGGAACGTCGACGTTCATCGCGGGCGTCATCCTCTGGATCAGCAACTCGCAGACAATCAGCGGCATCTCCCAACCGCTGATCGACGTCGTCGTCGTCAACCGCTTCCTCGGGATCCCGCTCGCGTTCTACTACGGGATCGCACTCGGAGTGATCATGTTCTACGTGTTCGAGTACATGCCGGTCGGCCGGCGGTTGCTGTTCGTCGGTCGCGGCCGCAACGTCGCGCGCCTCAGCGGGATCCGGGTCGCGAGGCTTCGTTGGGGCGCCTTCATCGCTTCGGGCCTGATCAGCGCCTTCGCAGGAGTTCTCTATACGGGAACGCTCGGGTCGGCCGACCCGACCTCGTCCTTGAGCTTCCTGTTGCCGGCCTATGCGGCCGCGTTCCTCGGAGCGACGACGATCATGCCGGGACGGTTCAACCCGCTGGGCTCGATTGCCGCCGTGTATTTCCTCGTCACCGGGATCACGGGCCTACAGCTACTCGGGGTGCAGACGTTCGTCCAACAGCTCTT
>JANOUB010000267.1:0-1586 GCA_031416615.1 Thermoleophilia bacterium | reverse complement strand
CCGTTTTGCGTGATCGCGAGGCGCTCGTCCGGGTCGTCAGGACGTGCGGGGAAGGAGTGATGCAGGCCGGGAGCCTTCATCACTCCTTCCCCGCGCGGAGCGCACCGTCCGGGTGGGACCGCCCGGCAGGGAAGAAACGGGCCCCAGCCGGACGGGGAGCGGCCTGGCGGCCCGGGCGAGATGCAACGCCCGCGCAAAACGGTGGATCCAGGCTTAGAGGCGGCGCAGCTTTGTTCGCGAAGCGATCAAAGCCGTAGGGGCGAGGCGCAGCCTCGACCGCCCGCCTGCCCTGTCAGCGGCAGCGTGCCGTGCCCGCGTCGCGGAATGTCCCGCCCTTGACCGGCAGGAACACCCAGTTGTAGCCCGCGGGCCGGAGCGTCAGCGTCAGGACGCCGAAGGTGTCGCCGTTGCGCACGACGCTGCCCGGGCGCGGCGTCGTGAAGCCGCGATGGCCCTTTCCACCTGTGCCGACGACGAACGACCGGATGCCCTTCAGCGGTACGAAGCGCTCGTAGTCATGGTCGTGCCCCTGGAGCACGACATCGGCCTTCGCGCGCGCGAGCAGGTCCCAGAACGGCGCATACGCCACATCGGAGCCGTGCTCGCCGGAACTGAAGCGGGGGTGGTGCCAGTAGGCGAGCGTGCACCGGTTCCGGTGGGAGGCGAGGTCTGCCTGGAGCCACCGCCACTGCGGCGACCCGCGTTCGCAGCCGCCGACCTTGTCGCAGTTCGAGTTCAGCACGATCACATGCCAGGCACCGAGCGCATAGCTGTACCAGCCTTGCTCCGGCAGCCCGAAGAGGCCGATCGCGACAACAGCTGTTCCCGTGTTGTACTCGTGGTTTCCGAGCGAGGCCCGGATTCGCGGCACGAATCGTCCCCAACTCGGGTTGAAGCAGTTGGCGAAATCGTCTGCGGTGCCGTTGTCGTACGCGATGTCTCCCAGCACGGCGATCGGCCCACGAAGCGTCGAGACGACGGCCGCGGTCTGCTCGTCACCGTCGGACGAGCACGAGGCGATGTCACCGACTGCGATCAGCGTTGCTGGGCGGGTAGCCGTGTTCGCGCTGCCGGCGAGACCGAGCGCGCAGGCGAACGCGACGGCCGCAGCTCTACGCTGCGGCGACACCGGCGAGCAGCACTTCGGCGATCTGGATCGCGTTCAGCGCCGCTCCTTTCCTGAGGTTGTCGCTCGCGAGGAAGAGTGCGAGGCCGTTTGCCGACCCCTCGTCCTTGCGGATCCGGCCGACGAGCACCTCGTCGCCGCCGGCCGCGTCTTGCGGGGTCGGAAACTCCGGCAGCCTCAGAACGCGAACACTGGGGGCCTCGCTCAGAATTGCAATTGCGTCCTGCGGTGAGAGTGGCTCTTCGAACTCGATCCAGATCGCCTCGGCGTGGCCCACGAGCACCGGTACGCGCACGCAGGTGGCGCTGATAGCGAGATTGGGCAGTTCCAGGATCTTGCGGGTCTCGGCGCGGAGCTTCGACTCCTCGTCGGACTCGTCGCCCTCCCACGACCAGTCCATCACCAGGTTGTGATCCGACGGCGACTCGGCCCGCAGTTGCTCCATCCGTTGCGCCCCGGC
>JANOUB010000266.1:0-1816 GCA_031416615.1 Thermoleophilia bacterium | reverse complement strand
CCCGGATGCGCCATCGACCGACGCTGCGCCCGCTCCCGCCCCGCCGGCGACGACCAACGCGACGATCGTCATGAACGGCAAGGCCTACTACCTCACCGTCAAGGACAAGGGCAACGACAAGTTCCCGACGGGCGAGCCGCTCTTCGTGCTCGTCTCCCTGAAGCCCAAGGTCGCCACGATCGGTGTCGCTGGAGGCTCGTTCGCCGACGCCAAGACGACCCCGCTCGCCAAGGGTAAGAAGGTCACGCTCGTCAACGACGCGACCGGAGCTCGCTACGTGCTGAAGCTCGTGTACACCGGCGTCGCCCCGGAGCAGACGGAGAGCTTCACACAGGCCGGAAAGTGAGAGCGGTCAGACGGATCGGGAAGGACGAGGGCGGGCTCGGCATCATCGAGCTCGTGATCGCGATCGCGATCATCAACGTTGCGATTATGGCCATGTTCGCGATGTTCCAGGCAGGAGCGCTCTCCGTGCTGCGGGCGAGCCGGACGTCGAACGGGGCTGTCCTCGCCGAGAAGCAGACCGAGTTGTACCGGGCGATGCTCTACACAAACATCCAGCTGAACGACGGGCTCGTGACAGCGGCGGACTCTCTGCACATTTCCGCCAGCGAGTGGGGGAGCTCGACCGCGCAGGTGCAATCGAGCTCGTGCACGAGCACGCTCCCCGAGTGCATGCCGACCCAGACCTCGGTGACCGGCGCCGACGGCCGCTCCTACCGGGTCGACACGTACATCCAGGTTGTGACGCCGTCGAGCGGTCGTCCCGGGAAGCGGGTGACGGCGGTGGTCAGGCTCGCCTCAGACACCTCCCGCATCCTGGCGAAGCTGACATCGAACTTCGACCTCGCGACCGGCTGCACAACCGACACCTCCGCGGCGACCGCAGCGCGATGCAGCTGAGATTAAAGGGCGCCGTCCCCGGCGCCGATAGGAGGTCGTAGATGCCGTCGTTCTCCTACAACGCAATCAACGCGCAGGGTTCCGAGCTCACCGGCGAGATCCAGGCGACGGATCTCTCCGGCGCACGCGATGCGCTGCGCGGCAGCGGCCTGCTCGCCCAGTGGATCGAGGAGCTGAAGGCGCCCGCCGCAAAGGGCAAGGGAGTCTTCGGGAAGAAGGTCAAGCCGAAGTCCCTGCAGGTTTTCTCGCGGCAGTTCGCGACGATGATCGAGGCCGGCCTGTCGGTCGTGACCGCACTTGTGATCCTCGAACAGCAGAGCGACGACGACACGCTCCGTTCGGTGATCGACGACATTCGCGAGCAGGTCGAGTCGGGAGCGCTGCTCTCCGAGGCGATGGCCAAGCACACGGACGTCTTCTCGCGCCTCTACATCGCAATGGTCGAGGCGGGCGAGGCGGCCGGCGTGCTCGACACGGTGCTCGACCGCGTCGCGATCCAGATCGAGAAGGAGCAGCAGATCAAGCGTCGCGTCAAGGGCGCGATGATCTACCCGAGCGTCGTGCTCACGTTCGCGACACTCGTGATGACGGGAATGCTGATGTTCCTCGTCCCGATCTTCGTCAAGATCTTCGACCAGCTCGGCGGCGACCTGCCGACCCTCACCCAGTACGTGCTGTACGCCTCGAACGCGTTGCGCCATCCCTGGTTCCCTGGCATCCCGATCCCCGGCGTCGTGTTCATCGCGGGCGCTGTGGGTGGGGGCTTCTACTCCTTCCGGCGCTGGAAGAGCACCGACAGCGGGCGCGCCAAGTGGGACGCCATCAAGCTGCGGCTGCCGGTGCAGATCGGCTCGGTCGTGCTCAAGGTGTCGATGGCGCGCTGGTCGCGCACCCTCTCGACGCTGATCGCGTC
>JANOUB010000265.1:0-1689 GCA_031416615.1 Thermoleophilia bacterium | reverse complement strand
GGAATGGGCTTCTCTCAACGTCGAGATGGCCTCGGTTGCGCGGCCCTCATCCGCGGCGATCATTGCGAGCGCGCCAAGTGAGTGCGCTTCGATTGACTCGTCGGAGACGATCCTGGCTCGACTGCGGATGTCCTCGTACAGCGCTCGAGCAAGGGCGAGGTCGCCGAGAAGATAACTCGTGCCCGCGAGAGGTCGAGTCGCGTCGACCCTTCCACGTCCGTGAAGAGGAACGTGACAGTGCCGGAGGGGAGATCGCCGTCTCGCATAGTCACAGTCTGACATTCCCCCGCATTTCCGAGCATTGCGTCGAGTTCCCGTCGCGATCATCAGGAGAGAGGCGGCGGGATTGGCGTCTACTGCGGCGTGGAGGACACAGTTTCAGTCGCGGGCGTATGAGCCCGGCACGACCTGGAGACCGCACTGGACGAAGTGGTGGTCGAAGGCGAAAGCCGTCGTCGAGCCTTCGCGCGCCATCAGCGCAAACGACGTCGCATCGACGTGACTCCAGAGCTTGTCGGCGTACTCCTCGAGCAAGCGCCAAGCCTCCTCGGCGAGCGCGTCATCGATGTGAATGATCCGGATGACAGTTCCCACGCGCATCTGCCGCCCCCAGCCGATCGCCTCCTGTCGTCCCACGCGGGTGAGCAGCGCGGTGTAGGTCTCGCTGAACACCGACGTTGACGTGAAGAGCGAGACACGCTGTGAGACAAGATCCTGCAGCGTGCGCCGCGCGTCCAGGTGCTCGCGCTCGGACCGATTGCGCAGCGCAACGAATGCGCTCGTATCGACGAAGACGTCGCTCAACCGCCGTACAGCTCTCGATCGAGGGTCGTGACGCTCGTCTCCTTCGATCCTCGTGCGGGCGGCTGATCGAGCAGATAGCGGATCGCCGGATCATGGTCCGAGTCGACCCGCTGCGATCGTGCCGAGTCGATCAACCTGCGAACGACGGCAGCGATCGAGCCGGCACTCCCAGCCTGGTGCTTCAGCCAGCGGTACTGCTCGTCTTCGAGGTTGACTTGGGTTCGATGCATGGTTACAGCTTACAGCAGCTGTAGATGAGCCCTGCCTGGAGCTCCTACGGGAAATCGCGGCCGGCCGGAGCGAGGGTCGGACATCAACCGCCGTGGTCGAGGAAGCGTGGCATGTCGAGCTGTCGGGGCGAGCGGGTCCACTCCCCGGTCTCGCCCGACGCACGTACGCCGTGTTCACGCCCTTGCTGCCGGTCACTGACGAAACCGTCCACTTGGCGTTCTCGCTCGACGGAGGGCCGCTCGGCGCGAACGATCGCATCCATCTCGCGACCTGCCGTCAGCACGACATCGAGACGATCGTCAGCGCCGACGGCTGCTTCGACCAGGTACGTGGGATACGGCGTGTCGACCCGCTCGACCAGCGAGCGCTCCGCCGGCTCCTCGCGCCCTAACCCACGCCCCGGGACGGGCTCATTGCCGTGCCGTATTCTGGAGTGCGGCGAGCCGCTCCCGCGTGCGTCCGGCCGAGACGAGGTTGCCCTTGCGCTCGAAGCGCACGAGTGCCTGCTCGAGCGCAGCGGCTGCCTCGTCGGGCTTCCCGCCCAGTAGCAGCACCTCGGCGAGATCGGCGTATGCGTCTCCCTGCCCGTCCAGCCAGTCCGTAGCTTCGCCGATCGCGACCGCTTCGCGAGCTTGCCGCTCGGCCTCGGCGTGC
>JANOUB010000264.1:0-4602 GCA_031416615.1 Thermoleophilia bacterium | reverse complement strand
ACTTCATCGTCGCCCACATCCACTACGTGCTGTTCGGCGGCTCCGTGTTCACGATCTTCGCCGGGATCTACTACTGGTTCCCGAAGATGACCGGGCGGATGTACAACGAGAGGCTCGGCAAGCTGCATTTCTGGCTCACGTTCGTCAGCTTCAACATGACGTTCTTCCCCATGCACTGGGTCGGGCTCGTTGGCATGCCACGACGCGTGGCTGACTATTCGGATCGGTTTGCCGACCTGAACCTGATCGTTTCGATCTCGTCCTTCGCGCTCGGAGCATCGGTCCTCGTGTTCTTCTACAACGTGATCGTCAGCTGGACGCGCGGTCCGATCGCCGGGTCGAACCCGTGGCGCGCGATGACGCTCGAGTGGCAGGTGTCGTCGCCACCACCGGTCTTCAACTTCGATGAGATCCCGCAGGTTGTCGGTGGCCCCTACGAGTACGGCGTAGCGGGCGCCCGCCATGCGATCCTCTCCGGTGGCAACCTGCAGCAGGAGACGCGCGCATGAGCGGCGAGCGGCCGATCGGGACGGCAGCATGACGGCGCACGCCGAAGCCGCTCTGCACGGGAACGACCACCACGGGCCGCCGATCGCAAACCGCAGCTCGAGGATCGAGTCGACGATCCTCGGGATGTTCATCTTCATTGGGACCGAGGCGATGCTGTTCGGGTCGTTCTTCACGGTGTACTTCTTCGTCCGTGTCGTCAACCCGGACGCATCGGCCATCTGGCCGCCACCGCCGTTCGAGTTCCCGAAGTTCGTCGCCGGCATCAATACCGCGATCCTGGTCACGTCGAGCTTCACGATGCACTGGGCGTTGCAGTCGATCAAGCGCAACAACCGCCGCGGCCTCCAGGCCGGGCTCGTCCTCACGATCCTGATGGGAACGGCGTTTCTCCTGACGCAGTTCATCGAGTACGCACATGTCGGCTTCAACATGGGCGACGGTGCGTTCGCGTCGGTGTTCTACGGCCTCACGGGGCTCCACGGCGCTCACGTTCTCATCGGCCTGATGCTGCTCACGTTCGCCGCGGTGCGCGCGTTCCGCGGTCACTACTCACCCGAGCATCACCATGGCGTCGAGCTCCCAGGGATCTACTGGCACTTCGTCGACGTCATGTGGCTTGTCGTGTACGCCGCCGTCTATCTGATCTAGGCTACTTCCCCCCGGTAATGGCGACGGCGAAGGGTGAACGGCTCGGTGGGGGAAGTAGCTTGATGTTGGGCTGCGCCTTTGACTGCCTTCGAATTCTGCGAAAGCCGTCGCCGGCGGCGGGCTCTTGCCAAGCACGTGGCAATTCGAGCATGATGCTCTGACGGAGAAGGAGAACAGGAGGAGTCCATGCGCAACCCGCTCAAGAACGAGGAGAACGCGTTTAGGTTCGTCCTCGGCACGATCGTCTACCTCGCTCTGATCGTGCTCGCCTCGTGGCTTGCGACGTGGCTCGGCGTGGTTGCCTTCGTCGTTTTGACGGTTGCGGCGCTCGGTTTGCTTCGTGGCGGCGCGAAGCCTCCACCCCCTACGCATCACGTCGACCGCGCGGCGGTCGAGGACACACGGCGGATCCTTGTCGTCGCCAATGAGACGCTCGAGGGAGCCCGCCTGCACGAGGAGATCGTTCGCCTGGCGGACGGGGCCGCGGAGGACGTGCTCGTCGTCTGCCCCGCCCTCAACTCGCAGCTCCGAACCTGGATGTCCGACGAGGACGGCGCCCGAGATGCGGCCGGATCGCGGCTTGCCTCGACGCTAGCCAACCTCAGGGCAGCCGGCGTCAACGTCCGGGGTGAGATCGGCGACGGCGATCCACTGCAGGCGCTCGAGGACGCGCTGCGGGGCTTCGCAGCCGACGCGATCGTGATCTCGACCCACGCTGAGGGCCTGTCCCCCTGGCTCGAGCGGGGCGTCGTCGAAACGGCGCGCGCACGCTTCGACGTCCCCGTCACCCACGTCCTCGGCGACGCGTAGCCGTTGCCGTGCTGGCACGTCGAATGGCGGCAACGCAAGGTGCCGCGGCGGAGCTACTTGCCGGCGACACTCGAGACGTAGGCGGCGACGTCGGCGATCTGGGTGGCATTCAACTGCCCCTTGAACGGCGGCATCACACCCCGCCCGTCCGTCACCCGCGTTTTCACTAGGGCCGCGTCAGGCTTGGCCTCATCGAGATTCGGGCCGACGGCGCCGCTCGAGCCGGCATCTGCCAGCGTGTGGCAGCTGCCGCAGCCGCCGCTCGCAAACACCTTCTTGCCAGCGGCGATGTCTCCCGTAGCACCACCACCGCCTGTCGGAGGCTCAGGTGGCGGCGCGGGAGCCGGGGCCGAGGCTTTGGGATCTCCGACCCCCGCGACGCTCGCCACATAGCTCGCCACATCCTCCGCGTCCTGCCCTTCGACGAGGTCTGCAGGCATGCCGGGCGCACCGGTCGAGGTGTTCGTGATCGGATAGGCGATCTGTCCCCGAACGACCTGGACGATGGTGCTCTCGCCCAGCCCGTCCCGCCGCGACGCGAGGAAGGCGTAGTCGAGGTTCGGGCCGATCTGGCTCTTCGTGCCTGCGTTCGCGAGCGTGTGGCAGCTGCCACACTTCTGGGTGAACAGTTCCTTGCCCTTGGCTTTGTCGCCTGTTCCCTCCGAGTAACCGACCGACCCGCAGCCGGCCGCGAACAGCGCAGCCGCGGCGATGCCGAAGACCACGACGGTCAGCCGCCGCCGGTCGTGCTGGATGGGAGTCGGCGCCATTGCCGCGAGTCTATCCCGACGGCGCCAAGGTCTGTTTCAGCTGCTTCAACTGCTGCTCCACGATCGATGCGCTCGGGTCGTCTGGGGCAAGCTTCAAGAAGGCCTCGTAGGCGGCGACTGCCGATGACACATCGCCCGCCTGCTGGGCTGCCTGGGCGAGCTCGAGTTGGACGTTCGGGTCGCCGGGCTGCAGCGCCACGATCTTCTTGTAGGCCGTGACGGCTGCACTCGAAGCGTCTCGCGCCTCCGAGATCAACTTCTGGATCGTCGTCGAGCTCTGTGCGTTGAGCGCGACGCTGATCTTGTCGTCGACGAGCGACTGCCCCGTCGCCGAGACGAGCGCACCGGGAAAGTTCTGTCCGGCGCCCGCATAGGCGGCCTGAATCTGGACCGTCTGCGCGTTCCGCTGCTTCTCGGTCGACTGCGCCAGGTAGAGACCCGCCAGCTCGCGGAGGGCGTCGGAGTCCTTCGGCGCCAGCACCACCACCTGCTTCTGGGCGTCGATCGCCCCTTCGGTCCGTCCGTCCGTCTGCAGGGCCGTCGACAGGTCGCGCCAAGCCTCGACGTCCGTCGGGTTCTGCTCGGTCTTCTTCTGCGCGTCCGAGACCGACGGCACCCCACTTGTGCCTCCGCTACCGCGGAAGATGTCGCCGACACCCGTTCCTCCGGCTCCGACGCCGAAGAGGACGAAGCCGCCGCCGAGAGCGACCGCGAGGAAGACGAACATCCATTTGGCGTGGCGCCGTAGCCGTGGGAAGAACATCGTGTCTTCGATCGACGGTGCGGTTGAGCGCCTGGGGCTCCGAGGGGTCGCTACGGCAGCATTTTGCTTCGGGCGCTTCTTGCTGCTCTTGTCGAATCGGGCCATTGCGACGTTCCTTTCAGGTAGCGCTCCCTGCCGGCCACCAGAGTAGCTGCGACCCGGTCGGGCGAGCCGCCGAGGACGGCGGCCGCGACGGGGTCCTCGACGGGGTCGAACGGCGAGCCCGCGAGCGAGATGACGACGAGATCCGCCTGCTTGCCGGGCACGAGCGACCCTATGCGGTCGGCCATCCCGAGCACGCGGGCGCCGCCGAGCGTCGCGAGCTCGAGCGCCTCGGCCGCAGACAGGACGTCGGGTCGCCCGGCGCGGGAACGGGCGCCGATGATCGCACTGCGGATCTCCTCGAACATGTCGAGCGACGGTGTCGACGCCGGACTGTCGGTCGCGATCGACACAGCGACGCCGGCCGCGCGCAACTCCTCCAGTGGAGCAACGCCGCAGCCGAGGTAGCCGTTCGAGCGGGGGCAGTGCGCCACCCCGACCCCGTGCGTGGCGAGGAGCTCGATCTCCTCGTCGTCGGCGTGGACGCAGTGGGCTGCCACGAGGCTGGAGCCGAGCAGGCCCTCCGCGGCCAGCAGGCGGATGCCGGTCTCTCCCGGCTGCGGTACGAGGAGCCCGGCGAGGGGGCTCCAGTCCCCCGTCCCGTCCACGAGCCATTCACGCTCGGCAGGGCTCTCGGCGAAGTGTGTCGCCTGAGGGAGGCCGAGCGCTGCACATGCGCGGTACACCTCGATCGTGCAGGTGTACGGCGCGTGTGGCGAGATGCCCAGCCGGACGAGGTCAGAGAGCAGGGGCTCGATGCGCGCGTGCGTCTCGTGGAACCGGTCGAGTGCGGACGCGTCGCGGCCGAAGACCTCGAGGTAGATGATTGCCCGAAGCCCGGTTGCGGCGGCAGCCGTCGCCGCGGCGCCCGTGAAGCTACAGTCACCGACCGTCGTGATGCCCGAGCGTAGGCACTCGTGGGCACCGACGGTGGCGATCGCCACCATGTCGCCGAGATCGAGTGCCTCCTTGCGTTGGATGTGCATCCCGATCCAGGGC
>JANOUB010000263.1:0-1919 GCA_031416615.1 Thermoleophilia bacterium | reverse complement strand
TGCCGGGTTGTAGCCGTCGTCGTAGTACTTGAACACGATCTGCCGCCCACCGACGCCGCGCTTCCCGTCCGGCCCCTTGCGGGCGTTGATGTACGAGATGTACGCCTTGAACGCGACAGGGATGACGCCGTATGACGAGGCAGGCCCCGACAGCGGGAAGGTTGCGCCGATCGTGACTGTCGTCGGGGTAATGCCGGTCTCGGTCGTCGCTGTCGTCGCGGTCGACGCCGTGATCCCGAGCGCCGCGACGAGCGCGAGGGCTGTGAGCATGATCCTGCGCATTGACACTCCTCCAGTGAGTGAAGCTTGACTGGTGCGACTCTAACCGCCCCATGACCTAGACGCTAGGACCGCTTTTTTGTTGGGATCAGCCGAGCCCGAGCTCCGTCGCGAGGGCTTCTGCCTCGTCGAGGTCGTCCGACAGTGCCTCGATCCCGCTGGCCCAGATCGACGGGTCGGTGAGATCGAGGCCGACGATCCGGGCGAGGTCCTCCGGCGCCTTCGAGCCGCCTGCCCGCAACAGATCCAGGTACGGAGCGACGATCGCGTCACCCTCCCGCTCGTAGGAACGGAAGATCGCGAGCGCGAAGAGATACCCGTACGCGTAGGCGTACACATAGCCGGGCACGTTCGTGAAGTGCGGGATATAGCTCCACCAGGTGTCGTAGCCGCCAATCCCGACGGAGTCGCCGAACAACTCGGCCTGGCATTCGATCCAGAGCTCGTTCAGACGGTCGGTCGACAGCTCACCCTGGTCACGCCGCCCGGTGTGGACGAGGTTCTCGAAGCGGTTCATCGCAATCTGGCGGAACGTCGTCGCGATCGCATCTTCGAGTTGGCCGGTGAGCAGGTCGAGCCGCCTGCGCGGATCGTCCTCGGAGGCGAGCAGTCGCTTGAACGTGAGAGCTTCGCCGAACACCGACGCTGTCTCGGCCGTCGTCAGCGGGGTCGAGGCGTTGAAGAGCCCGAGCGGCTGGGCCATCGAACCGTGCAGCGCGTGGCCGAGCTCGTGAGCGAGCGTCAGGATCGAGCGGCGATCGCCCGTGTAGTTCATGAACACGTACGGATGGACGCCGGGCACGTTCGTCGCGCAGTAGGCACCGTGGCGCTTGTCGGGCCGTACCGGGGCGTCGATCCAGCCGTCGTCGAAGAACTGCTCGACGGCCGCTCCCGCCTGGCTCGAGAAGTCGCCGTACGCCTCGATGACGACGCGACGCGCCTCGTCCCAGGACGTCTTGGACGAGTCGTCGGCGACGGGCGCGAAGCGGTCGTAGTACTCGAGCCGGTCGAGCCCGAGGATCTTCGCCTTGAGCCGGTAGTAGCGCTGCGGCACGTCGTAGCGTGAGGTGGCCGCATCGACGAGTGCCTGCACGGCGGCGTCGGTCGTCTCGTTCGCGAGGTTGCGCGACGTAATCCACGTCGGGTAGCCGCGCAGCCTGTCGTCTATCCACTTGTCGACGAGGATCGTGTTGAAGATCGAGGTGCGGGTGCGGAGCCCTGGCTCGAGCGCGACGGTGACGGCCTCAGCGGCTTCGCGCCGCTCGTCACGATCGGACGAGTAAAGCTTCGCCATCGCCGTCTCGAGCGAGACGGGCTCGGTGTCGCCGCCGAGGTCGATGCGGAGGGCGCCGAGCACCTCCTCATAGAGTCGCGACCAGGCCGAGACGCCGGAGACGGCCTTCTCGGTGATGATCTTCTCCTCCGGCTCCGTCAGCACGTACGGGCGGAACACGCGCTGAGCAGAGAGCCAGTGGCGCCAGCGGTCGAGCGCCGGGTCCGCGAGAAGCTCCTCGGCCGGCGCGTCCTCGATCGCGGCCCACTCGAGCCCGAAGAAGAGGAGCTGGGTCTCGAGGCCGGCGCCCTTCTCACCGAGCTTCGCGACGAGCGCGCCGCGCGTGGGGTCGGCCATGTTGGTGGAG
>JANOUB010000262.1:0-1666 GCA_031416615.1 Thermoleophilia bacterium | reverse complement strand
GTGTTCGAAACGGTGGCCGAGGCAGTCAGCTCATCCGCCTGAGGGATCATCGCGAGCGAGCGCCAGCTGAAGGCTCGGATAGAGTTGCAAAACGCGGTCAAGCAACGTCAATTCGAAGATCCTGCGCACGTGCGGGTCATCGACCACGATGCGCATCTCCGTACCACGATGACGTGTCCGCCGCGTCGCTCCGAGCAGCACGCCCAGCATCATCGAGTCGACGAAGGTGACGCCTGTCAGATCGATGACCAACGTGTCGGCACCCGTCTCGATCGCCTCATCGAGCGCGTCTCGCAGAAGTGGCGCCGTGTGCAGATCAGCCTCGCCTCGGAGCTTGACGACAGCAACACCGTCCTCGACAGCGCACGCGTCGACATAGAGGCGGTGCATCTCCGACGAGTTGTACGGACTCTTCATCGTCCTTTGCTACCCGTCTGCCGCGAACGCTAAACCTCGCCTCAGATCGACGCGACGCTCCATCACGATCGTGGTGCCGGCGTCGCCGGTATTCAACTCGACGGTCTCCATCAACGAGCGCATCAGCGTGAGACCGAGGCCCCGGTCGGCCGAGCCCCCACCCGGCTTCCACTGCCCGCTGTCTTGCACCTCGACCCGGATCCAGCCGGCATCGTCCAGCGTCACAAGGAGCCCAAATGTCGGTTGCGATGGTCGTTGGGCATGCTCGACGGCGTTCGCACACGCCTCCCAGACGGCGAGAACGATCTCGGCCGCCGCGTCCGCCTCGATGTTGCCTTCCGGCAGCCAGGCTCGAAGCGCGTGCCGCATCTCGACGAGCCCGTCCTGTGTCATGGGCACGACGAGCCTGAGGTCGTCGACAACCGCGGTCGCGAAGCGAAGGGCAAGAACCGCGATATCGTCGGGGCGCTCGTCTTCCCCGATCAACGCTGCGATCAGCGCATCGACGAGTTCCACAGGATCGCCGTCGCTCTCCGTTGCGGAGGTCGCGAGACGCTCGAGGCCTTCGTCGAGCGTCCTGCCGCGCCGTTCTACCAACCCGTCCGTGTAGAGGACGATCGTCGAGCCCTCCTCGAGCTGCACGTCGCCGGCCTCAAAGCTCAACGACGCATCGATACCGATGGGCAGCGCTCGGCCCCCCTCCAGGAACGTCGTCGAGCCGTCCGGAGCGCGAATGAGCGGAGGCGGATGGCCCGCCACCACGTATCGCACACCTCGACCTCGGGGATCGACCACGAGGTACGCAAGTGTCGCAAACGGCGGTTCCATCATGCTGTCGACGAGCCTGCCGAGCCGCGAGACGACCTCGTAGGGGTCATCGTGCTCGAACGCGAACGCCCGCAGCGCATTCCGGAGCTGCCCCATCATCGCAGCGGCCTCGACACCCTTCCCGACGACGTCTCCGACGACGAGCCCGATTCTCCCGTCTTCGAGCTGGATGGCGTCGTACCAGTCTCCGCCCACATCGACCCCGACCGTCCCGGGCAAGTACCGCGCGGCGAGCTTGATGCCGCGCACCGTCGGCAGGTCTTCCGGCAAGACGCTCTGCTGTAGCGTCTCCGCAATTCCTCGCTCGGTTTCGTATCGGCCGGCGCGGTCGAGTGCCTGTGCTCCCTGGCCCGTGAGAGTGACGAGCCACTCCCGGTCTGCGCTCGCGAGTTCCCGGCTCGAGGGCAATCGGACGGCGAGC
>JANOUB010000261.1:0-10146 GCA_031416615.1 Thermoleophilia bacterium | reverse complement strand
CCGCACGAGCGGCAGGCACCATTCCGCCGCCGTCGGCGGCTGCGCGAGGGCCTTCGCCAAGGCGACGCCGAACTGCTCCGGCTCCTGCTCCTCGGCCCGACCCCAGGTGACGGTGACGTTCGGGAGCTCGGCCGCCCAGGTCTCGAGGAAGCGGCACTTGCGCCGCTCGGCCTCGAGCAACGTCACCGCGCGATCGGGGAGCGCGATCGCGAGTGGGATCCCCGGGGTGCCGCCGCCCGAGCCGACGTCGACGATGGGGCCCTCGGTGGCGGCAACAAGCGCTACCGCTCGGAGGGCGTCCTCGAGAAGCACGGCGCGCGCTGTCGCGGGGTCCTGGATCGCCGTCAGGCCAGGCGTGGCAGTGACGGCGGCGAGCCACCGGTCGAGAGGTGTCGCGAACACCCGCCGTTCAATCCGCAGATGCCTCTGGACGAGGGAGGACGACGACGAACCGGGCCGGCTCGCTGCCCTCACTGGACGTCTCGACCTCAGGATCGTCCTTCAGCAGCTCGTGCACGATCCGCCGTTCGATCGCGGTCATCGGCTCGAGCTCGACGCGAAGGCCCGTGGCGGCAGCCTGCTCGGCAGCACGGCGCGCGGCCGTCTCGAGCGTGGCGGCCCGGCGGGCGCGATAGCCCGCGGCGTCGACGACCACGCGAAGCCGGTCGACTCCGTGCGCTCGATGCCCGATCGCGTTGGCGAGGTACTGAAGCGCGTCGATCGTCTGGCCGTGCCGGCCGATCAGCAGGCCGAGGTCGGCGCCCACGAGTGTCGCGACGAGCTGGTCGCCGCCCTCGTCGATCCGTACCGTCGCGGCCACGCCGCTCGCGGCGATCGTCCGCTCGAGAAGCTCGCGCACGAGCGCGGCCTGGCTCGTCTCGTCGTCATGGCTTGCGGTACTCGGGCCAGGAACGTCCGTCACGGCCGCGGTCGCTACAACCGACGCCGGCGTGTAGCCGACGCCAAGCAATCCTCGCTCTCCCTCACTTACGACCTGGAACCGGATCGCCTCGCGGTCGAGGCCCGGCACGCGGCGCTGAAGCTCGCGGACGGCGCTCCACTTCGCCTCGCCGACAGTCTCTCCGGTTGCCTCAACCGTAATTTCGTCGGTCACCGCCGGGTGCTCCCGCCGCCGCCCTTGCGTTTGACGCGGCGCGGCGGGCCGGCCACCGGCTTCCGCGCCGGGGGGCTCGCAGGCTTCGTGGCGGTAGCCGAGCCGCTGCCGTTCGCTGTCGCCGGCTCCTCCTTCGCTGCCGTGCGCGAGCTTCGCTTCTCGGGCGCTGCCGGCTTGGGCATCAGCTTCCGCGTCACGAGACCCTGCCCGGTCGTCCAGAGGTTGGTCGTCAGCCAGTAGAGCATCAGGCCCGCTGGGAAGTTGAGGATGAACGGGACGAAGAGCACCGGCAGCACCATCAGGAGAATGCGCTGTGCCCCCTGCATCGTCGTCGACATGAAGTACGACGACGAGAGCTGGCTCGCCACATAGATGACGAGGAGTAGCGGTCCCCAGCCGTCCCTCACCGGCTCGGTGATGTTGACGATGTTGACCCAGTCGACCGAGCCTTGGTAGATGGGAAGAACGTCTTTGTCGAACTCGCGCAGGACATAGAAGAGCGAGATGAAGATCGGGATCTGGAGAACGATCGGCAGGCACGAAGCGGCCGGGTTGATCTTGTTCTCCCGGTAGAACTTCATCAGCTCTTCGTTCTGGCGCGGCTTGTCGTGCTTCCATTTCTGCTGGATCGCCTTCATCTCGGGTGCGTGCGCCTGGAGGCTCTGCATCGAGTGGATCTGCTTGACGGTGACCGGCACGAGCAGGACACGGACGATGACGGTCAGGACGATGATCGACCACCCCCAGGAAAAGCCGACCGACTCGTGCAGCCAGATCAGGGCGCTCTGCAGGAAGTTCTCCAGGGGGCGCAGCGGATTCGTGAGCGCCAGCAGGTTCAGGAGGTTCACGCCGGGTGCTCCGTCTTGTGATGCCTGCGCCCGAGTCGCGCGTCCTCTGCACGATCGACCCCACCGTGGCTCCAGGGGTTGCAGCGCAGGAGCCTCCAACCTGCGAACAGACCTCCCTTGAGGAGCCCGTGGGCGCGCAAGGCATCGATCGCGTACTGGGAGCAGCTCGGGTGGTACTTGCAGGTTCCAGCCGGCGTCAGCAGGCCGAACGTGAAGCGCCACACCTGGACGAAGGCAATGCCAACGTTCCTCACGCAGTTGCCTTTCCGAGCACTTCGGTCACCTGGTCCACGAGCCACTGGTGGCCGCGGGTGTCGGCGGGCTCGGCCACACCAGATCGAGCCGCGAGAACATAGTCGCGGCCGGATGGCACCTCGCCGGCAAGCTCCTGCCATGTCTCCCGCAGCTGGCGCTTGAGGCGATTGCGGGCGACGGCGTTACCGACAGCCTTGGGCACCGCCAGCCCGAGGCGGGGCTCGCCTGCCGGATCGTCCTCACGCGGAAACCAGTGCAGCGTCAGATAGCGGGTCGAGACCGACCGGCCCTGACGGTAGACCGCATCGAAGTCCTTCGACCGTGACAGGCGGTACCGGCGCTCCACAGGCAGGGCGGACGCTCAGGCGGAGAGGCGCTTGCGCCCCTTGGCGCGGCGGCGCTTCAGGATCATCTGTCCGGCACGCGTCGACATGCGCGCGCGAAAGCCGTGCTTCCGCTTTCGGCGACGGACGTTGGGCTGGTACGTACGTTTCACAGCGGAACTCTCTTGGTTGATACTTCGTAGGCCGCAACGTGCGGACGCGGGGGATCAGTATAGATGACGTCTTCAACCGTCCGACTTATCCACAAGCGATGAGGTGTCGGGCCGGGCCGAAAGTGCTGCACCCGCTGCTGCGCTGTTGCCATCCGAGGATCGCCACCCGACACTGTCCACAGGTGTGGAAAGTCGTGTGGAAGGAAGAAACTACCTGCAAATAAGGGGGTATTTGAGCCTTTAGGCTCCGGTCTGGACAGATTGAAGCGCGGCTCGGACGCTGCTATGCTCGCGCTCCCTACGACCTGTTGAGAGGAGCCTTCGAAGGGTGGAGCACACCATCGAGCCGACCGCCGAGCACCTGTGGGACGATGTCTCCAACCGGCTCCGCGAGGCACTCAACGAGACCACGTACACGACCTGGTTCGGAGACGCGTCGGCGGGCGAGCTGAGTGACGACACGTTCTCACTTGTCGTGCCGAACGACTTCACCCGCGAGTGGATCGAAGGGCACTTCCTCGGTTTCGTCAAGGCCGCGGCGCGGGACGCGCTCGCAAGAGACGTCCGCGTCACCCTCACCGTCCGCGACCCTGCCGGCGCCCCCGGCGAAGGTGCCGGCGAGCCCGCTGCCAGCCGTCCCGCCGACGAGCGGGGTCCCCCCGCGCCCGTGAGCTCGAAGTACACGTTCGACCTCTTCGTGATCGGGTCGTCGAATCGCTTTGCCCATGCCGCCGCGCTCGCGGTCGCGGAGGCGCCGGCGCAGGCGTACAACCCGCTCTTCATCTACGGCGGCACCGGGCTCGGCAAGACGCACCTCCTCCAGGCGATCGGGCAGTACGTGAGCGAGCACACAAAGGGCTCGACGACGCGCTATGTGACGAGCGAGACCTTTATGAACGACTTCATCAACTCGCTGCGCGACAAGCGGATCGAAGGCTTCAAGCAGCGCTACCGCACCTACGATGTCCTTCTCGTCGACGACATCCAGTTCTTCGAGGGCAAGGAGCGGATCCAGGAGGAGTTCTTCCACACGTTCAACTCGCTCTACGAGGCCGGCCGGCAGATCGTGATCTCGTCCGACCGGCCGCCAAAGGAGATCGCAACGCTCGAGGAGCGGCTGCGGTCACGGTTCGAGTGGGGCCTGATCACGGACATCCAGCCGCCAGACCTCGAGACGCGGATCGCGATTCTCCGCAAGAAGGTGACGACCGACCGGATCGGCGTCGATGACCCCGAGGTGCTGACCTTCATCGCCGGCCGTGTCTCGACGAACATCCGTGAGCTCGAGGGGGCCCTCACGCGTGTTGTCGCCTTCTCGTCGCTGACCGGGATTGAACTGACGGTCGAACTCGCTGAGCAGGTCCTCCGCGATTTGTTTCCTCACGGCGAAGCCGTCCCCGCTGTCACGATCACCCGCATTCAGGAGGCTGTCTCCGATCGCTTCGGGCTCTCGATCACGGAGCTCTGTAGCCAGCGGCGATCGCAGGCAGTTGCCTACCCGCGACAGGTTGCGATGTATCTCTCTCGCGAGCTCACCGACGCGTCTCTGCCGAAGATCGGGAAGGAGTTCGGCGGCCGCGACCACACGACGGTGATCCACGCGACGAGTAAGATCACACGCCTCATTTCTGAGGATAGATCTGTGTACAACCTCGTTCAGGACCTCACAGCCAGGATCAAACAAACCCGGTGATCTGTGGGACCCTATCTTGCCGTCGCGGGTGCCTGTGGGACCCTGCTGTTTTGTCCCCGGCTGGACCCACAGGCAGAAACGGCTCCGTGGCGCCGTTCCGGGATATCCTCCCCGTCATTCACACTCTCTATGTACTACTACAAGAGGTTCTTTAAATCATGATTGAAACAGACATAGCTGTGGGATCCGGGCTCAAGGTCACGTGTGATCGAGATCAACTCGTGGCAAAACTGGCAACCGTCTCCCGGGTCGTGTCGTCAAGAGGCTCGGTTCAGGTTCTCTCGGGTGTCCTCCTCCGGCCGGACGGAGACACGCTGGAACTCGCGGCGACCGATATGGAACTCTCCCTGCGAACGACACTCGCCGCCCAGATCGAGGGAGACAGCGCTGTCGTCGTACCGGGCAAGCTGCTCGTCGACCTGGCACGCCTTCTGCCCGCCGCCGAGGTCACGATCGAATATCGCCCCGAAGAAGGGGTCGCCCATATCTCGAGTGGCAGCTACTCCTCGAAACTCAACGTCTTCGCAGCCGAGGACTTTCCGAGACTGCCCGCAGTTGATCCGGCACCGCACACGGTCGCGACGGCATCACTCCTCGAGACCGTCGATCGTGTCGCGAGATCGGCTTCGAAGGACGAGTCGAGGCCGGTACTGACCGGAATCCAGGTGCGGTTCGAGGGAAAGCGCCTGTTCATGGCTGCGACCGACTCCTATCGGCTCTCGTTCAAGGAGACAGAGCTCGAGCAGGCGGGACCCGATCTCGAAGCGATCATCCCGGCACGGGCTCTCACCGAGCTTGCGCGGATCGCCAGTGGGACTGAGACCGTCATGCTCGGCGTGAACGAGAACACGGTCGTCTTCGGAACCGGAGATACATGGCTGACGACGCGGCGGATCGATGGGCAGTTCCCGGACGTGAGCCGGTTACTTCCCGAGTCGTTCGAGATCGAAGTCGATCTGCCACGGGCGGAGTTGCGCGACGTCGTCCGCCGCGCAGCCGTGATGGCGCTTCGCAATGCACCCCTGAGGTTGAGGTTCGCCGAGGGCGAACTGACGATCTCGGCTCAAAGCCAGGACGTCGGCGAGACCCATGAGTCGCTCCCGGCGGCCTATACCGGCGAGCCGCTCGAGATCGGTTTCAACGCCGAGTTCCTGGCCGACGGCGTCGACTCGGTACGCGGCGACACCGTTCGGCTGAAGCTGATCAACCCGCTTCGACCCGGCCTGATCACATCTGCCGACGATTCGTTCTGGTACCTGATCATGCCGATCAGGCTCGCCGGCTGATCGTCACCGAAGTCACGCTCCGCGACTTCCGGTCGTATGCCCGGCTCGAGCTCTCGCTCGAGCCGGGTCTCGTCCTCGTAACGGGACCGAACGGTGCCGGGAAGACGAATCTTCTCGAGTCGCTGCACGTTGGCACCCAGGGTTTCTCGCCTCGGACGCGCGCCGACTCGCAGTTGATCCGGCAGGGCTCCGAGGCAGCGCGAGTGGAGTTGACCGGCCGGCGAGGCACGGTTCCCGTGTCGGTGGCGGTGAGCCTCAGCGGGAATGAGCCAAAGCGAGCCCGTCTCGACGGAGCAGTCCTGCGGTCGGCGGAACAGCTCCGCGCCGAGCTCACGACACTCGTCTTCACCCCTGACCGGCTGGTTGTCGTCAAAGGGGGGCCTGCCGCGAGAAGGGCCTATATCGACCGTTCGCTTGGCCGACTGTATCCCGCACGCGCCCACATTTCGCTGGACTACGCGGCCGCTCTCGGGCAACGAAATGCTGCTTTGCGGCGGGTCGCGATAGGAGTGTCGCACCGGGACGCGCTGGCACCGTGGACAGCACAGGTCGCCGATCTCGGCACGATGCTGACTGCGGCACGACGTGACGTCGTCGACCTGCTCCAGCCCTGGTTTGCCGAACGGGCAGGCGAGCTCGGCCTCGCCGGAGCGTCCCTGGGCTACGACGCGGAGACCCCCACGATCACGCTACTCGAGGCAAGAATCGATCGTGACATCGAACGCGGCACCACCGGCGCGGGCCCACATCTCGACGAGATCGCGATCCGCTCCGCCGACCGCGATCTCCGCACGTATGGCTCGCAGGGGGAGCAGCGGCTTGCCGTCCTCGCGCTCCTCCTGGCGGAGGCGGAGCTGATCACGGCTCGCCGCAGGGTGCCGCCGTTGCTGCTGCTCGACGACGCTCTCTCTGAGCTCGACGGGAGCAGACGCCGGATCCTGAGTGAGAGAATCGGCGCTGTGGGACAGACGATCGTGACTGCGACAGGTCCCGAGGCCCTCCCGCTGGCGCCCTCGCAGCTTCTTTGCGTCACGCCCGGACGGGTCACGATCGCGTGATGGAGCGAATCGAGGAGACGCTTCGGGGGGCGCTGCGAGGCGCGGGTGTACCAGATGCCGGCGCGCTCGCGGACGTGACTCGAGTGTGGCCGGAAGCCGTGGGCGACGCGATCTCGCGCGCCGCCTGGCCGCAGCGCATCGCCCGTGACGGCACGCTGGTCGTCGCTGCGTCCTCGGCAACGTGGGCGTTCGAGTTGGGGCTGCTCGGAGAGGAGATCCTCGCCAAGCTCGCCGCCACCGTCGGTGCCGGTGCGCCGACGGCGATCCGCTTCAACCCGGGCGTGGTGCCGTCACCCCCCGCGCCGCTTGCCGGGACGAATGCACCTGTGCCTCCCGAGGCCGACGGCCCCACGAGGCTCCTTGCCGAGGAGCTCACGGCCGCGATGACGGATGACGAGTTGCGCGTCACAATCGCGCGAGCTGCCGCCGCGAGCCTTGCCAAGGCCGCTTCCGACCGCCGTTTCTGATACACTAGGCGTATCCACAAAAAGCCCTATTTGCAGGGCTTTTCTTGTTGAGAAAGGTGACTCGAGCCGCGTGACCGAGACGGACTACACCGCAAAGGACATCACGGTCCTGGAAGGCCTCGAGCCGGTCCGGCTCCGCCCCGGGATGTACATCGGTACGACCGGCCCCCGTGGCCTCCATCACCTCGTCTACGAGGTCGTCGACAACGCTGTCGACGAGGCACTCGCCGGCCGCAACGATCTCGTCGACGTCACGATTCACCCCGACGACTCGATCACGGTCATCGACGCCGGCCGCGGGATTCCCGTCGACATGATCGAGGAACAGGGGCTCCCGGCGCTCACCGTTGTGCTCACGAAGCTGCATGCCGGCGGCAAGTTCGGCGGCGAGGGCTACAAGGTCTCGGGCGGTCTCCACGGGGTTGGCGTGTCCGTCGTCAACGCGCTCTCCGAGTGGCTCATCGCCGAGGTGCGCCGCGACGGCACGCTCTATCGACAGGAGTTCGCCCGCGGGGTACCGCAGGGTGACATGGAGGTTGTAGGCCCCGCCGAAGGCACAGGAACCAAGATCTCGTTTCTGCCCGACCGGGAGGTCTTCGAGGAGACCGACTACTCCGCATCGACGCTCGCGCAGCGCCTGCGTGAGACCGCCTTCCTGACGCGCGCGCTGCGGATCGTGCTGCGCGATGAGCGGCCGGCGGGAACGACCCAGGAGTTCTGCTACGAGGGCGGCATCCGCGATTTCGTCGCGTACGTCAACGAGTCGAAGGAGCCTGTCCACAAGCACGTCGTCTACTTCGAAGGGGAGAACGAGCAGGGCGGAGTCGAGGTTGCGATGCAGTGGAACACGTCGTACGTCGAATCGGTGTTCTCGTTCGCCAACAACATCAACACAACAGAGGGAGGCTCGCACCTTTCGGGGTTCAAGGCGGCCCTGACCGGAACCCTCAACAAGTACGCCCGCGAGAAAGGCCTGCTGAAGGACAAGGAGGACAACCTCGAGGGCGAGGACGTCCGCGAGGGCCTCGCCACCGTGATCTCGGTGAAGTTGCGCGACCCCCAGTTCGAGGGCCAGACGAAAACGAAGCTCGGCAACCCGTGGGTTCGGGGGCTCGTCGAGCAGACCGTCAATCAGAAGCTCGCGGAGTTCCTCGAGGAGAACCCGGCAGAGGCCCGGCAGATCATCACGAAGGCGCTCTCGGCTTCACGCGCGCGGCAAGCGGCTAAGAAGGCGCGCGAACTGACACGGCGCAAGAGTGCGCTCGAGAACTCCTCGCTCCCGGGCAAGCTCGCCGACTGCTCGCTCAAGGAGGCTGACCTCTGCGAACTCTACATCGTCGAGGGAGACAGCGCCGGCGGCTCGGCCAAGCAGGCACGCGACCGCACCTATCAGGCGATCCTGCCGCTCCGCGGAAAAATCATCAACAGCGAGAAGAACCGCATCAACAAGGTGCTCTCGAACACCGAGATCCAGGCCATGATCACTGCGATCGGCACCGGCTTCGGCGACGAGTTCACGATCGAAAACATCCGCTACGGCCGGATCATCGTGATGACCGATGCCGACGTCGATGGCGCGCACATCCGCACCCTGATCCTCACGTTCATCTATCGCACGATGCGCGAGCTCGTCGACCGTGGTCACATCTACATCGCCGTGCCGCCGCTCTACCACGTGAAGCTCGGCAACCAGGAGCACTACTTCGAGAAGGACAGCCAGCTGGAGGAATTGCTCGTGCGTGAGCGAGTGAAGGACATCACGATCACGTCGCGCAGCGGGGAGGACGTCTCATTGACGGAAGCCCGCTACCAGCGATTCGTACGTGCCCTCTCGGAGCTCGAGGCCTGGCAGGCGAAGCTCGAGAGCGAGTACCCAACGGCGGCGAGCTTCGTTGTCGACCACCGTCTGATCGAGACCGACGCCATCACCGGCGAGGAGGTAGAGGCTGCAATAGCCGCCGTTCCTGCCAACGGCTACGAGCTCTCGGTCACGGATCGGCTCGAGGATCGGCTGTGCATCAAAGTGGTCGAGACCGAGACGAGCGCAGCCACGCACCTCGATCTGCCCGCCGGCCTGTTTGGGTCGCCCTCGTACGCGAGCCTGAAGCGCGCGTACGCAAAGGTCGCCGAGATCGTCGGTCTGCCGGGCTTCGAGCTCGTGTACGGCAAGAAGTCCGCCACCGCCGAGAATTACAGCGAGCTCCGCACGGCGTCGCTCGAGCTCGCGAAGGAAGGCATGCAGATCAGCCGGTTCAAGGGCCTCGGTGAGATGAACCCGGAGCAGCTGTGGGAGACGACAATGGATCCGGCCCGCCGGATCCTGCTCAAGGTCGAGGTCGACGATGCCGCCGCGGCCGATCAGGTGTTCTCGATGCTGATGGGTGATCAGGTCGAGCCGCGACGAATCTTCATCGAGCAGAACGCGAAGGATGTGAAGTTCCTCGATGTCTGATGAGATGTTTGACTACGTCAAACACCTAGATGGGGCGGACCGTCGTGAGCGGTGTCCGTCAGCCGCTCCGGCGCGGTATACCCGGTCGGTGTGGTCGACGGACAACCGTACAGCGCCCCGAACGCACTATCTAGGTACTTCTCCCAAGGAGAAGTGCCTTGTCTGATGCGATCGAGCCACTCGGAGTCGGCCGGGTCGAGCCCCGCGAGCTCGAGCTCGAGATGCGGTCGAGCTTTCTCGACTACGCCATGTCGGTCATCGTCAGTCGTGCCCTCCCGGATGTGCGCGACGGCCTGAAACCCGTCCACCGGCGTGTCCTGTGGGGCATGCACGACGCCGGCGTGCAGCCCAACCGGCCCTACAAGAAGTCGGCGTCCATCGTCGGTGACGTGATGGGGCGCTACCACCCCCATGGCGACCAGGCGATCTACGACGCGCTTGCGCGTATGGCTCAAGACTTTTCTCTCAGGTACCCAC
>JANOUB010000260.1:0-7066 GCA_031416615.1 Thermoleophilia bacterium | reverse complement strand
AACCCCGATAGCCACACGGCGTCGGTCTCTGCCGCCGCCGCAACAACCTCATCGATGCCCTCGTACCAAACGGGAACGCAAGAAGTATCCGCCAGCCGAGAACGGTAGCGCGACGGAATCAGGATTCTTGGTGGTTCATTCTTCATCAGCCATGGTCTCCCAGCCGCTGGTTCTCGGACACGGCCGCTCGTTGGTAGCGCAACATCTGGTCAAGACAGGATCGCGCCCGTGCCGTCCACAGTGGTTCCGGTGACGGTGCTTCCGTACGGGCTCGCGAGGAACAGCACCAAGCGCGCCGCCTCCTCCACGTCGAACAGACGGCCGAGGACGTTGGCGCCTCGCACAGTGCGCCGCGACTCGTCGTCGAGCGCTGCCTGCATCTGAGACTCCATCGTCGGCGGGGAGACGGCAACGACCCGGATCCCGTCGCGGCCAAACTCGCGCGCCGCGGACTTTGTGAACACGATCAGAGCGGCTTTGGTCATTGCGTAGGCAGTCACCGGGGCAACCCCGCCGGTGAACCCGGCACCAGAGACGATGTTGACCACAACCGGAGACCGGCTTGCTTTCAGAAATGGGATCGCGGCCTGCGTCAGAAGCAGCGGGGCGCGGACGTTGACAGCCCACGAGTACTCCAGATCGGCCGACTCGAGATCGACGATCCGGCCATGTGTCAGAACGGCCGCGTTGTTGATCAGGACGTCGATGCCGCCAAGTCCCTCCGCGGCGCGCTGGATGAGGCTCGAGCACTGGGAAGGGTCGACGAGATCGGCGGGGATCCTCTGTACGCCAGCCGGCAGCACAGCGTCGGAGATCCCCGGGTCGCGACCCGTCGCCGCAACAGCCGCACCCTGCTGAACCGCCTCGTCGACCAGAACGCGACCCAATGCGCCTGCGGCGCCGGTGACGAGGATCCGGAGACCGCTGACCCACTCGGGCTGGCCGCCAGCACTTGTTTTCATAGAACCATCGGTACTCACAACAGTTCCTTCCCGAAATGAGGATCCAACGCGTCGCGGATGGCGTCACCGCAGAGGTTGAATGCGACGATCAGGAAAACCAGTGCGAGCCCGGGGAAGATCACGAGCCACGAGTCGAATGTCATGAAGTTCCGGGCAGCTGAGAGCATCGAGCCGAAGTCAGCCTGGGGCGGCCGCGCTCCGAACCCCAGAAAGCTCAACGTGGCGTAGGCCAGCTGCGCAGTCGACATGCTCAGCGCCGTCATCACAATCATGGGTGCGCGGATGTTGGGGATAACGTGCCGCACGAGGATACGCCACGAACTCAGGGAGGAAATCTGAGCCGCCTCGATGTACGCATGCCCCTTGACGGTCAGCGTTGCTGCGCGGGCAACTCTGGCGAAGCGTGGCACATAGACGGTGGAGATGGCGATCACAGCAGTTGCCAGAGATGGCCCGAGAGCGGCGATCACGATGATGGCCAGAATCAGTTCCGGGAACGCGAATAGGACATCCATGCCGCGCATCGTCACGGTATCGACCCCGCGACGGAAGTAGCCGGCTGCGATCCCAAAGCTCCCACCGATCACGAGCGCAAGCCCGACGGACGAAAGGGCGACTATGACGGCGACCCGTATGGCTGCGATAACGCGACTCAACTGGTCACGACCCAGCTCGTCCGTGCCGAACCAGTGCTCTGCCGTTGGGGGCGAAAGCGGTGGCCCCACGTTGAGTGCGTTGGGATCGTACGGTTCAATCCACGGTCCGAAGATCGCTAATCCGATGTAGAAACACAACACCGCCGCGCTCGCAATAGCGAGGCCGTTCCATCGGCGCTTCGTACGCTTTCGCACGCTGCCTAGTTCCTCGAGAGTCGACGCTCCTGACGGGGCTGGAGTACTCACTGTTCGATCACCCGCCGATCGAGCATTGGATGGATGATCTCAACGAGCGTGTTGGCGATGACAAAAAAGGCAGCGATGATAAGCGTCTGAGGGATGAGAAGCTGAAAATCTCGTTGGTTGATCGCAACAACTATCCCTCGCCCCAAGCCAGGAAGATTGAAAATATTCTCGACAACGACGAGCCCTCCAAGGAAGATTCCGAAGAGGAATCCCTGGAGCGTAAGAATCGTCGGTAGAGCGTTCTTCAATGCGTGGACGTAGCGGATACTCCACAGACTCGCTCCCTTAGCGTGAGCCATCTGGATGTGCCGCTCAGAGAACGCCTCGAGCATCGCTGCGCGCGTCATTTGCATTGTCAGAGCCGAGGTCGGAATGGCTATCGCGATGGTCGGCAAAGCCATGCTCTGCAGGTTGGCCACAAGGTCAGTGCTGATCGGTACGTATTGGGCCTGGTAGAAGGGACCGAGATACCGGGCGCCAAGAAGGAGAAGCAGAATCCCGGTGAGAAAGACCGGGATCGAGAAGATGCTAAGCAGGAAAACACGGATCACCGCGTCCCACACGCCGTTCGCGTGGACGGCGGCGATGACGCCGAGCGGGACGCCCACGAGGGTGGACAGCAACACGGCCAGCAGCGAGAGCTCCAGAGAAACCGGGAGTTGTTGCGCCAGCTGCGACGACACAGTGAGACCGCTGATGGGCGATGAGCCAAGCCGGAGGCGGACCGCGTCGCCCAACCACTGGACGTAGGCAACGTAGAGCGGCTGGTCGAGTCCCAACTCGCTCCGCACCTTGTCGATCTGTTCCGGTGTAGCTCCGTCGGTGCCGATGATGACCGTACTGACGTCACCTGGCGCGACGCCCCGTCCGAGGAAATAGACGACCACGGAGACGGCGAGGAGGACTGCGACCAGTCCCCCTATCTTCTCAAGGCTAAAGCGCAGCATTTCCGGGAGTCGCACCCGTCTTGTCGGGTGGTGTGCCCTCGACCCGCTCCGGCAGGTTTCCTGCAAAATGACATGCCGCCCAATGATCGGGGCGGTGTTCATCGAGTGGAGGTCGTTCGCTTCTACAGCGCTCCTGAACGTATGGGCACCTCGTATGGAATCGACACCCGGCGGGCGGACGTGATGCGCTCGGAACCTCTCCGGTCAGTTGGACGAGCTTTCGACCCCGCTGGATATCGGGGTCGGGTACCAGGACCGCCTCGACGAGCGCTCTGGCATAAGGATGGAGCGTGCCTTCATGGAAGAGGTCAGCGGGAACCAACTCCACGATCTCACCGAGATACATGATCGCTATACGGTTACTCAGTTGAAACGCGGCCGCAAGATCGTGAGTGATGAATACATACGCACATCCGTACTGAGCCTGCAGGTCTTGCAGGAGGGCCATCATCTGCGTTTGCAGGGAGACGTCGAGAGAACTGAGAGCCTCGTCCAAGATCACGAGCGCCGGATCCGCGACAAGGGCTCGCGCGATGCACGCCCGTTGCTGCTGACCGCCCGACAACTGGTGGGGGTATCGATCCCCCAACTCCGGTTTCAGGCCTACACGCTCGAGCATGTCGAGAGCCGGAGCCTTCCGGCCCCGGCTCGTGCCCTTCGCGATGAGCGGCTCACCCACGCTGTCCGCAACACGGCGCTGCGGGTCGAGCGAGCTCGCTGGGTCTTGGAAGACCATCTGCAGTTGGCCGCCGATGCGTCCTCGGGCACCGGATGCATGCACGTCCTGCCCACGGAGGAGGATCGTTCCGGCCGTCGGCGCATACAGTCCTGCCAGGACGCGGGCCAGCGTCGACTTCCCGCACCCTGATTCCCCCACGAGCCCGAAGGTCTCACCTGCCCTCAACTCGAACGTCACTCCATCCACAGCGAAAACGGTGCCGCCGCTCGTCCTCCCAAGCCTGCGCCGCCCTTCAAAATGCTTCTTGACGTCCCGAACTGCGAGCAGCGGGTTGCCGTCGCCAGCCGCCCTCGCCGGGGCTTCTGAGGCTATTTCGGCCATGCACGCTCACCCTTGCTCGTAGTCACCCTCGACAGCTCGTCTACTGGCGGAGCAGTCGACCCACCCGCTGTTCGTGTTGCGTCCGACACCGTTCGCTGAGCCACCCAGCACTGGACGAAGCGTCCCTTTGACACCTCGACACTGGGTGGCGTCTCCTCGCACTTCTCCTCGGCGAGGGGGCAACGCTCCCGAAACGAACAGCCACTCGGCGGGCCCATCAGGTTCGGCGGCTTTCCCTCAATGACAGGCGAGTCCATCCGGCGCTGATCTAGACGGGGCGTGGACCGCAGCAGAAGATCGGTATAGGGATGCAACGGCGCGCGGAACAGGTCGCTGGCAGAGGCGGTTTCGACAATCTGTCCCGCGTACATCACGGCGACCCGGTCGCACACACTCGCGATGACACCCATGTTGTGCGTAATCAGCAGCAGGGCCATCTCGAAGGAGTCGACGAGATCAGACATCAACTCGAGAACCTTCGCTTGCATCGTCGTGTCCAGAGCGGTAGTCGGCTCGTCGGCGATCAAGAGCGCAGGGTTATTCAGGAGTCCCATCGCGATCAGAATCCTCTGTTTCATGCCTCCTGAGAATTCGTGAGGGTATTTCTCAAGCTGTTGGCGAGGTTCGGGAATGCCGGCCAGATGCAGAACCTCGACGACGCGCTCGCGGGAGGCTGACCGCGAGAGCGCCTGGTGTGCTCGAAGTGCCTCCCGCAGTTGCCAGCCGATCGTGAGCACGGGGTTCAGCGCGGAGCCAGGGTTCTGCGGAATGAGCGCCATTCGCCCGCCGCGAATCCGGCGAATCTCCTCTTCCGTCAAGCCGAGAAGCTCCTGCCTTTCGAACGTGACCTGTCCGTCCACGATGCGACCGGGAGAAGGCAACAGGCGCAGGATTGACATGACGGTGGCCGTCTTCCCGGAGCCCGACTCGCCGACGACCCCCAGGGACTGTCCAGAGTCCAGCTCGAGCGAAACCTGCTCGACGGCATGCACGACTCCAGCCGGCAGGTAGAAACGACTCGTGAGGTCTCGTACGGAAAGGAGCAACGTGACTCTCTCAACGAATCATCTGCAGGGATTGGTCACCGTGCTCGGGGAGCACGGTGACCAATCGGTTGTCGCGCCTACAGGCTCCGATCACGTGGCCGTGACTTTGGTCAAGAAAAGCCAGCTAACACTGAAGTCGATCTTAACGTTGCTCACGTTCCTCCGGTAGGCCACAAACTGCGTCGGCGAGGCCACCACGAGATTGGGGAAACCGAGTTCGTCCTCTACAAGTGAGAGGTCACGAATGATCTGAAGGTACTGCGCATTCGTTGTCGCAGCACGCGCCTTGTCGACCATCTGCTGAACTCCCCCCGGTACCGGACCGTTGCGACCCGGACGCGGGCTAACGTAGAGCAGCGGATCGGAGAAGTACGGGTATTGGTTGAACGCGAGCCCGTAGTCTGCCTTGCCCAGCCTGGCCAAGAACGTCGGGGTATCGACCGGCTGCAGCGTGAGGTCGATTCCAACCGCCGCAAGCTGGCTCTTGAGCACCTGGGCGAAGCGATCGGACGCTGGCGAGAAGGCGGCGATATACATGTACGACGTGCTGAACCCGCTCGGATAGCCAGCCTGAGCCAACAGTTTCTTCGCCGCTGCCGTGTCATTCTTCCCCGAGTACAAGTACGACTTGAGGGGAGGCGCCCATCCGTATCCACTCGGAATGTGTGACGCCGGCGCGCCGTAGCCGAGATACGCCCCGCGGATTGCTGCGGGCTTGTCGATCGCCAACTCGATTGCGCGGCGAACGTTGACGTCGTTCAACGGAGCCTTGGCGGTACTCATCTCCACTCGGAGCGTTGTTGCGGCAATGACGCTGCCGATCTTGATTGTCTTGCTCGCGCCCTTGAGGGCACGGACGATTGAAGGATCGGGGAAGATCAGATCAGCCTTGCCCGAGAGCAGCGCGACGAGCTGGGACGATGCCTCAGGTGTGTAAGCGATCCGGAGCTTGGCAAGCTTCGCCTTGACGCCCCAGTAACGATCGAAGCGCTTCAGTTGCATGTCGCGCGTTGGCGCGTATGACACCATGGCGAACGGACCGGTACCAACCATTTTCAGGGTGAGATCATTCGCCTGGCCGGCCTTCTGGCTGAGGATGGCGCAGCCGACCGCGAACGGGTCACCCATGTTGAGGAGGAAGCCGGGATCAGGCTTGGAGAGCGTGAAGCGAACGGACTTCGCGGTCAGAGCTGTCACGCTTTGCAAGGTCGGGAATCGGTTCTGAGCGTAGGGGATACCTTGTGAGCGAAGCCGGTCGAACGTGTAGACAACATCAGACGGCTTCAGAAGTTGACCGTCGTGAAATCTCACTCCGTCACGCAGGGTGAAGTCGTACACCGTCGTGGCGTCGTTCACGACGTAGCTCGAAGCAAGCAGGGGGCTGATCTTGCCGTCAGCATTGGCTCGCAGCAGGCACTCGTAGCTGAGTTGCCACGTCGGCCAGGTCTGGTTGAGTGCGCTCTTCTGCGGGTCGAGCGTGTCAGGCGCGGTCGTGGCAGCGATGACAAGCGAGCCCGCTGCGACGGACTGCGACTGAGCGGTTCCGGCCAACCAGATAGTTGGAACGAGGAGCGCTACCGCAAGGGTTGCATATCGCTTGAATGACATTGCCTCACCCTGACCTTTCGTGTCGTGTGATCGCTGCTGAATCGCGGTTCCGATGGCGAATACCCTCGGATCTGGTGACGTGGCTCTAGCATCCGGCGAGTATCGCTTGGTCAGACCGAAATGTCAACACAGGGGCTGTGATTCGCCATTTGTCCCCTATTGGAAAATGAAGAGCCCTGTCAGACCAAGTGGGAGTATCTGCCAACCGTGAGTCGGCCCAGCTACTACCATGCGCGCCCACTCCTCGCCGCTCAAGCCCCCACGCGCGCGCCGGTCGCGGCCGATCCGACGAGGCGCGCGTACTTCGCGAGGACGCCGGTGGGATAACGCGGGGGCGGATGCTCGACGGCAGCGAGCCGCGCAGCGATCTCCGCGTCGGGCAGATCGACGTGGAGTCGGCTCGACTCGGCGTCGATCTCCACCACGTCGCCGTCTCGAAGGATCGCGATCGGCCCGCCGACTGCCGCCTCCGGCGAGACGTGGCCGACCGAGATTCCCTGGGTGCCGCCGCCGAACCTGCCGTCCGTGAGGAGTGCAATCT
>JANOUB010000259.1:0-3836 GCA_031416615.1 Thermoleophilia bacterium | reverse complement strand
CGAGATCTGCCGGCTCCTTGACGGGCAGGAAGCGACCTCGCGCACCCTGGCGCGGAACGACGAGAAACGTCGTCGAGACGTACGCCGAGAGTTCGTGGTAGAGCCGCTCGAACTGCACGACGGCCTGGCCTTCGACCCGCTTCTTGGCGACGAGCCACGTGAGGTCGACGGGCTCGGCCAGCGCCTCGACGGTGATCAGCGAGGTGTTCGTGTTGAAGACAGGGATCCGACTCTGGTCGAACTCCGGCGGAAACCGCATCGTCTCGAGGAGCTGCGGCCGGCCGTCGACCCTCGCCGGAGCTCCGCCGGTGTCGCCACCTTTCGCGACGACCTCGACCGTGAGGGGCGTACCTGCGAGGACGTGCATGCCGACGACGGCCGGGTCGATGCGCGCACCAAGGTTGTCGACGTTCGAGACGACGACGGAGCGGACGCCACAGCGCACGAACTCAGCCAGTGTGCCCGACGCCCGGATCGCCGCGAGCAGGTCTCCGTGGCCCGGCCCGTAGAGAGACGCCTTCCCATCGGCACCGAGGAACAGCCTGCCGTCGGGCCGCAGGCGCGGCGACGCCGTCTGGCAAAACCACAGCGGCTGCCCCAGCCCTCGCTCGGCGACATGCGCGCGTACCACCGCATCCGTCGCGAAGCTCGTCATCAGCGCAATCGGGATCACGGTGTCGAGGGCGCCGGCCAGCCGTTGTGTCTCACCGAGCTTAACGTCAAGGAAGCTGCGACCGTCGATCGCCTCTGCCACGGCCTTGACGCCGCCGCCGAAACGGGTCGCCATGCCGCCCGCGAGCACGACCATCGCGATCGTCCCCGCCCGCAGGGCCGCGGTTCCTGTCTCCACAGCCTCGTCGAAACCCGGATCGCCAGGCGCCGGCAGCGCAGTCAGATCGGAGGGCAGCGGAGGCTCAACGACACCCTGTGCAACGTTGCCGTGCGCGGTCCGCGTACCGTCTGCGAGCTCCGAGCGGAGCACCTCGAAACGCTCGGCGTCGAACCCGTGGCGCTCGAGGATCGCGCGTGCCTCCGGATCGACCTCGTCCAGGATCATCGCGAGCGCACGGGAGCGGGCAGCGAGACGGAGTACGGGGCGCGATGGACGCCCTGCTCCGTCACGATCGCTGCGATCAGGTCGGCGGGCGTGACGTCGAACGCCGGGTTGCGGGCAGGGAAGCGGTCTGTCACCTCGGATCCGTCTCGCTCCTCGATCGGAATCGCGGCACCGGTCGCCGCGCCCGGATCGATCGTGGTCGTCGGAGCCACGATCAGGAACGGGATGCCGTGATGGTGGGCGAGCACCGCGAGACTGTAGGTGCCGATCTTGTTCGCGGTGTCGCCGTTCGCAGCGATCCGATCGGCGCCGGTGATCACGATGTCGACCTCACCGGCGGCCATGCGCGAACCGGCGGCCCCGTCGACGATCACTGCGTGCGGGATCGCGAGCGCCTCCAGCTCGAACGCGGTCAGGCGCGCGCCCTGGAGCAACGGGCGCGTCTCGTCGACCCAGACATGATCGACTCCTCCTCGCTCCGACGCGGCACGAATCGCTCCGATTGCAGAGCCGTACCCTCCGGTCGCGAGGCCACCGGCGTTGCAGTGCGTCAGGATCCGGGCGGCTGCCGGCACGAGGCCGGCCGCGTGCTCGCCCATCGCGCGGCAGCGCTCGACCTCGTCGGCGTGAATCCGCCGTGCCCGCTCCGGCGTCGGATCGGGCCGCATTTCGTCGAGCGCCCACCGGAGATTGACCGCCGTCGGGCGCGAGGCTGCCAGCACGTCGAACGCGAGCTCGAGATCGTGCCCTTGCGTCGCAGCGAGCGCAATTCCGTACGCGGCAGCGATGCCGATCGCCGGGGCGCCACGCACTGCGAGCGTCTGGATCGCATCGGCGAGCTCCGCTGCGTCGTGGCAGCGGAGCTCGACCATCTCGTCGGGGAGCCGCCGCTGGTCGAGGACGACAACGGCGTCGTCCTCGAGCCGGACGATGTGTTCCGGCTCGAGAGTGCGAAGAGACGCTAACACGATGACCACGTTCCGACGCCAGGCTTCAGCCTGGCGTCGCATGTCGTCGAAGAACGTCCCTCACAGGTCGTTTGACGCCAGGCTGAAGTCGTTTGACGCCAGGCTGAAGCCTGGCGTCCTGGGCTACGTGCCCTCGTCCCACGAGGCCAGGTATTTCGCCTGCTCCGCGGTGAGCTGGTCGATCGAGACCCCCATCGTGGCTAGCTTGAGCCGCGCGATCTCGTCGTCGATCTCCTTCGGGACGACGTACACCCTGCGCTCGAGTTGGGGAGCGTTCTCGACGATGAACTCGGCCGACAGGGCCTGGTTCGCGAACGACATGTCCATCACCTGCGCAGGATGGCCCTCGGCGGCGGACAGGTTGACAAGCCGCCCCTCGGCCAGCAGATAGATCTTGCGGCCGTCCGGCAGCGTGAACTCCTCGACCAACTCGCGCGCCTCCCGCGTCTCCGTCGCCATCGCGCGCAGCGCCGCGATCTCGATCTCGACGTTGAAGTGGCCCGCGTTGGCGAGGATGGCACCGTCCTTCATCACCTCGAAATGGTGCTTCGCGATCACCGACTTGTCGCCCGTCGCAGTGACGAGAATATCGGCGACCTTGACAGCTTCGAGTATCGGCATCACCTGGAAGCCGTCCATCACAGCCTCGATCGCCGGCATCGGATCGACCTCGGTCACGACCACGTGGGCGCCCATGCCCTTCGCCCGCATCGCGATACCACGCCCGCACCAGCCGTAGCCGGCGACGACGAAAACTCGGCCGGCGATCAGGACGTTCGTGGCCCGCATGATCCCATCGAGCGTCGACTGGCCGGTGCCGTAGCGGTTGTCGAACAGGTGCTTCGTCCGCGCTTCGTTGACGGCGACGACGGGGAAGCCGAGCTTGCCGTCTGCCTCGAGCGCCCGCAGCCGGATCACACCGGTCGTCGTCTCCTCGGTGCCCGCGATCACATCGTCGAGATGCTCCCGCCGGGTCGAGTGGAGGATGCCGATCACATCGGCACCGTCGTCCATCGTGATCTGCGGCCGGTGGTCGATAGCCGCCTCGAGATGCTGGTAGTAGGTGTCGTTGTCCTCGCCCTTGATCGCGAACGTGCCGATCCCGTAGGCATCGACAAGCGCGGCCGCAACGTCATCCTGGGTGGAGAGGGGATTCGATGCGCACAGCACGACATCGGCGCCGCCCGCCTTCAGCGTGCGCATCAAGTTGGCGGTTTCGCTCGTGACGTGCAGGCACGCGGAAACGCGGTAGCCGTCGAGTGGCTTCTCGCGCTCGAACCGCTCGCGAATGGCTGCCAGCACGGGCATCTGCCGGTCAGCCCACTCGATCCTACGGACGCCCTCGGCGGCGAGAGCCAGATCTTTCACATCGTGACGATGGGTCGTAGCCATGGTTCGGAGATCTCACTTTCGGTGGTGAACGTGAACGAGCTTACTTATCGCGCGCGGGGCGACCGTAGCGATCGTCGATTCGGACGACATCGTCGAGATGCGGCGTCGACACCTCGAGGATCGTCGTGTCGTCGATCGCAGTGACCCTGTGTACCGTCCCAGGACGGTAACGGAAGGCGTCGCCGGCCGCGATCTCGATCGTCGTCAGCTCTCCGCCGACCTGGCCGAGCTCGAGCGATGCACGTCCATCCTGCACGAGCCAGGACTCGTCCTTCTGCTCGTGGTACTGCAGGCTGAGCGCGTGGCCGGCGCGGACGAAGAGCACCTTGCCGACATAGTCCTCCGTCTCGGCCCAGATCAGCTCGTACCCCCAGGGCTTGTCGATGTGGCGGGGCGTGAAGGCGTACGGCTTGCTCACG
>JANOUB010000258.1:0-4564 GCA_031416615.1 Thermoleophilia bacterium | reverse complement strand
GGAGCGCTCGTCCGCGAGTATCCGGCACTTCAGATCCACGTCTCGGCAGTGGGGGCGCCTCACCTGGTCGACCCAACGAGGCTCGAGGCGAGCGCGCGCAGGCTGTACGGCGACTCGTTCGACGCTCTCTGGGGAGAGCTCGTCCCCGTGCCGGCGGAGAACATCCGCATCGCGGGCAACAACGTCGTCGGACTCGAGTGCTTCCCGAGCGCGGGTCACGCGAGCCACCACATCTCGATGCTGCACGACGATGGAACGCTGTACGCCGGCGACTCGGTCGGCGTGCGGATCGCGCCTGCGAGCTTTGTGCTCGCTCCGACGCCCCCACCCGACATCGATCTCGAAGCGTGGGAGGAGACGATCGCCGCAACAGAGCGGCGGACGCCCGCACGGCTCGCACTGACTCACTTCGGCGTCTTCGAGGACGTCTCCGGCCACCTCGCCCGGCTCCGCGAGACACTGCAGAGCTGGGGTGCGCGCGTCGCCCACGGCATGGACGAGCCCACGTTCGTCGCTGCCGCGCGCGCGGATTGCCTCGCGTCCGATCCGGACGAGGTCGAGGCGTACGACCGTTCGGCCCCGTACTCCCAGTGCTTCCTTGGGCTCGAGCGCTACTGGCGCAAGCGGCGTGAATCGGTGACGTAGCGTGCTCGCGCCGCTGCGACGGCGGAACTTCCGCCTTCTCTTCTTCGGCCGCGTCGTCTCGTTCGCCGGCTCCGCGATGGCTCCCATCGCGCTTGCCTTCGCGGTGCTCGAGCTGGACGGATCCGCCACCGATCTCGGGCTCGTTCTGGCCATCGCCGTCCTGCCGCAGCTCTTCTTCCTCCTTGCGGGCGGGGTGATCGCCGACCGGGTTCCGCGCCATCTCCTGATGGTGGGGTCGAACATCGCCGCCGGCATCGCGCAGGCGATCGCGGCCTACCTGCTGCTCACCGGTAAGGCCGAGATCTGGCAGCTCGCAGTGATCGCTCTCGTGCGCGCGATCGCGAGCTCGTTCTTCTTCCCGGCCCAGCAGGGGATCGTGCCGCAAACGGTTCCGACCGAAGAGCTCCAACCCGCGAATGCATTGCTCCGGCTCGCCCTGAACGGGACGACCATCGGCGGCGCGGCACTCGGGGGTCTGCTCGTCGCGGCGGCCGGTCCCGGGTGGGCGATCGCCTTCGATGCGCTCACATACCTGATCGCCGCCGCGATCCTACTGCCGATGCAGGTTCGGGCGCCGGAACGGGAGGCTGAGACTGGTTTCCTCCGCGACCTCGGAGACGGGTGGCGGGAGTTTCGCTCCCGCGCCTGGATCTGGATCGTCGTGATCGGGTTCGCGTTCACGAACGGGGCGGCGGCGGCAGGCATCAGCATCCTCGGCCCGATCGTCGCCAGAGACTCGCTAGGGGGAGCCCGCGTCTGGGGCCTCGTTCTCGCAGCGGAAGGCGTTGGCCTCGTGATCGGCAGCATCGTGGCGCTGCGGATCCGACCCGAGCGGCCGCTCTTCGTGGGCGTCGTTTCGATGCTCCTCGTGCTTCCCCCGCTCGTCCTACTCGCGATCGAGGCGCCGTGGCCGGCGCTCGCTGTCGCGACGCTCCTCGCCGGCATCGGGCTCGATCTGTTCTCGGTGTTCTGGGACACGGCCCTGCAGGCGCACGTCCCGAACGACGTTCTCTCCCGGGTATCCGCCTGGGATGCGATCGGCTCGCTCGTGCTGATTCCCGTCGCCTATGCGATCGTCGGCCCGCTGGCGGACGCGATCGGCATCGAGACGACGCTCTGGATCTGCGCCGGCATCGTCTTCGTCGGGATCACGGCGCAGCTGCTCTCGCGCGAGGTGCGAGAACTGCCCAGGACGCCGACCGCGACGACGTAGCCGTCACTATTCTTCACGCACGCAGACCTCGGCAACCATCGCGCTGATCGAGGCCGGACAGTCAGCGCTCGCGCGCGGCGCCTGGCAGGAGGCCCGCGCGTCCTTCACGCGGGCATCGGCAACGGAGGAGTCTGTCGACGCGCTCGTGGGCCTCGGCATCGCCGCTCGCTACGAGCTCGATGCGGTCACGGCCCTCGACGCGCACGAGCGAGCGTTCCGCCTCGCACGTGCCCTCGGCGACGACGACGCAGCAGCACTGGTCGCCGTGCAGCTCTCCTACGACGCCTACTCGTTTCACAGCGCCGCCGAAGCTGTGGGCTGGGCAGAGCGAGCAGCGATGCTGGTCGACGGCCGCCCTCCCTCGGCGGCCACCGCGTTCGTGCCGTTCATCCGCGCGTACCTCGCCCTCCTCGGACGTCACGACCCCGACGCAGCGAGGACAGGCGCCGCCGAGGCGCGTGAGCTCGCCCGCCTGATCGGTGCGGTCGACCTGGAGATGCTCGCTCTCGCGCTCGAAGGGCTCTCGCTCGTCAGCATCGGGCGGGTCGACGAGGGGATGCGCAAGCTCGATACCGCCGCCGCAGCGGCCGTCGGCGGCGAGATGACCGATGCGGACTCGATCGAGTCGGTCTGCTGCTTCGTGATCGACGCGTGCAAACGTGTCCGCGATCTCGAGCGGGCGAGCGAATGGTGCCTGCGTGTCAGAGAGATTGCCACCCGCTTCGGCGACCGGCAGATGTTTGCGGTCTGCCGAACCCACTACGCGGACGTTCTGCTCTGGCGTGGCGACTGGGCGGAGGCGGAGTTCGAGCTCGTCACCGGCGCACGCGAACTCGGCAGGCTGCGGCCGGGCCGCGACGAAGACGCGCTCGTGCGGCTCGCCGAACTGCGCCGCCGCCAGGGGCGCACGACCGAGGCGGCAGAGCTTCTCGAACGCTCGACGGGTCATCGCCTGCACCCGCTTGTAACCGGCCTGCTGGCGTTCGACAGGGGTGAGGTCGAGACGGCGCGCGCTGCCGCCGACCGCTTCCTGCGCCGCATCGGCGATACTGACCGGTTCGAGCGCGTCGTCGGGCTCGAGTTGCTCGTGCGCGCCGCCGTCGCGGCCGGCGACACGCCGTGGGCTCGAGCCGCCGCCGACGAGATCGCCGCAATCGCTCACGCCACGCCGAATGCCCCACTCCGCGCGACGGCTCTGCTCGCCGAGGGTCGCCTCGCGGCAGCGGCCGCAGAGCATGCGCTCGCCCGGGCACTGCTCGAGGACGCGGCCGACCTGTTCGATGCCTCCGGGGCCCGCTACGATGCCGCGCTCGCCCGCCTCGAGCTGGCAGCCGCTCTGCGGGCCGAAGGACGAGACAAGCATGCGACGAAAGTCGAGCAGAGTGCCCGCGACACCCTGCTGGCCCTCGGTGCTCGCACGGTGGAGGAGCATGCCGGAGACCTTTCGTCGCGGGAGCAGGAGGTGCTTCGCCTCGTCGCGCACGGCGACTCGAACGACGAGATCGCGCGCAGGCTCGTGCTCTCGGTACGCACCGTCGAGCGCCACGTCGCGAACGTCTACGCGAAGCTCGGCTTATCCGGGCGCACTGCCCGGGCGGCCGCGACGGCGTGGGCGCACACGCACGGCATCGCGTAGCCAGGAGATCGTGCAGCCCCGAGATTGGGTAGCGGTAGGCCTCGAGTTGGGTACCGGCACCGAGGCGGCCTCCCTCCGCGCCTCGTACCGTTGAGCCGACCCCTACGGAAGGAGCAGAGATGGCTACCACCGAGATCGATGCGTCAAAGGCGGAGGCCTTCGCCGGACGCGCACTCCAGGTCTTGAACGACGGCATGCTGACGCTCCTCGTCAGCGTCGGCCACCAGACGAGCCTTTTCGACACGATGGCAGGGCTCGCCCCGTCGACAAGCGCTGAGATCGCGCGCGCGGCGAACCTCGACGAACGCTATGTGCGCGAATGGCTGGCGGGAATGACGGTCGGCAGCTTCGTGGAGCACGATCCTGAAGCCGGAACCTTCACACTCCCCCCCGAGCATGCGATGTGTCTGACCCGTGCGGCGGGCCCTGACAATCTCGCCTCGTTCGGGCAGTACGTGGCGCTGTTCGGCGAGCTCGAGCAGCAGGTCGTAGCCTGCTTCCGCGACGGTGGCGGCGTCCCCTACTCCGCGATGCCGCGGTTCCAGAGACTGCAGGCCGAAGAGTCCGCCCAGATCCACGACGGCGCGCTGATAGACGTCACTTTGAACGTCGTGTCCGGGCTGACCGACCGCCTGCGCGCCGGGGTCGACCTCTTCGATATCGGCTGCGGCCACGGGCACGCGGCGAATCTGATCGCCGATGCGTTCCCGTCGAGCCGTGTCACGGGCATCGACATCTCCGAACAGGGGATCCGCGCAGCCCGCGCCGAGGCCGACCACCTGCGACTCGCGAACGCGCAATTCGAGGTACGGGACGCGCTCGAGCTCGAGCCCGGCTCGGTCGACGTCGTGACTGCGTTCGACGTGATCCACGACCTCCCGAAGCCGCAGGAGACTGTGCAGGCGATCCATGACGCGCTGAGGCCCGGAGGGATCTTCCTGATGGTCGACATCGCGGCTTCGAGCCACCTGCACGAGAACCTCGAACACCCCCTTGGGCCCGCCCTGTACACGGCCTCGATCTTCCATTGCATGACCGTCTCGCTCGCAAACGGCGGCCCGGGGCTCGGA
>JANOUB010000257.1:0-12451 GCA_031416615.1 Thermoleophilia bacterium | reverse complement strand
ATCACGTCCGCGCCCGCGCGCACCTTGGCAGCGACGTAGCCGGCGAACGTTTCCGCGAGCTTCGCGAGAAGTGCGTGCCACACCTCGGGCCGGCCGAGCATGAGGCTCTTCGTGAGCGCGAAGTCGCGGCTCGGCTTTCCTTCCACGAGATACCCCGCGACGGTGAACGGGCCGCCGCAGAAGCCGACGACAGCCTGATCAGGACGCAGAGCCCCGCGGACGAGCCCGACGGCTTCGAGCACGGTCGCGAAAGCCTCCTCCGGGTCGGGGATCCGCAGGCGCTCCACATCGGCAAGGGTGCGCACCGGCGCGTCGATCACGGGACCGACGCCCTCGACGAGGCGCACGTCGATTCCCATTCCGAGCACCGGCGTCATGATGTCCGCGAACATCACGGCTGCATCGACATCGTGGCGGCGCACCGGTTGCAGCGTCACCTCGGCGCACAGTTCGGGTGTGTGGGCGACCTCGAAGAACGCGTGCTTCTCGCGGATGGCGCGGTATTCGGGAAGCGACCGGCCCGCCTGGCGCATAAACCACACCGGCGTCCGCTCGACTTCCTCGCGCCGGGCGGCGCGCACGAGAAGCGGCTCGCTCACAAGGGCTAGCCTACTTCCCCCGGATAAACGCAGTTGGTAGACCGTGGTGTGGCGCGGGGAAGTATTTTGTGAGGGAGGCTTCGCCTTGGTATTTTCCCCCGGTTCTCGTAAGCGCTGGGGCTTTGTGGGAACTCGCAGGAAAACGAAAGGCGCAGCCTGACATCCAGCTACTTCCCCCACCGAGTCGTCCCGCCTCCGCCGGGAACGTTGTTCCGGGGGAAGTAGTGCATCGCGTCGGCGAGCATCCCTTCACGGCAGGGCCGCTCGCGCCTCGTTGGCTCGCGTGGTCGCTCGATCCGCCGCGGGCGGGCGTCACCTCCAGCGCGCGCGTCGCACTCGAGAACGCGGGCACGGCGACCTGGCGCTCGCACGGAGCGGACGGCGTCCAGGCGTCGTTCCACTGGCTCGACCCACTTGGCAACCCGATCGTCTGGGACGGCCCCCGAACGCCGCTACCGCGCGCCGTCGCTCCCGGAGAGCAGGTCGAGATCGAGCTTGCCGTCACCGCGCCGCGGCCGCCGGGTGCATACCGGCTGTCGTTCGATCTCGTCGAGGAGCATCGGTTCTGGTTCGAGGAGGTCGGCTGCACGCCGCTCGAGGTCGAGCTCGAGGTGGCGCCGCGGATCGCCGAGCGCCGTCTCGCAGTTCACATCCACGGCGGTTCCGATCCCGCGACGGCAGCGGCACTCGCCGCCCAGGAGGAGCCCACGGTCGAGGGCGAAGCTGTTGCCGTCGCACACCTCGTCGCCGGAGCGATCCCCCCGTCCGGCTGGTCACGCCTGCTACTCGACGCGCACGCAGAGGGCTGGGCAGCGGTCGGAACAGCGCTCGTCCCCGAGGGGCGCGACCGCGAGCTCGATCCCTGGCGCGGGAGCGGCGGGCGCAATCCGCGCTTTGCGCGCCCGCTGCTTCTTCCCTCTCTGCTCGACGGGGTCGAGCCGTCGAAGCACCTCGGCCTCCCGGCCTACGACGGCCCCGCCGGGCTGTTCGACGGCAGAATCGCCGTCACACTTCCGCGGCGATCCGGTCGTCGACCGCGTTGAAGACGACGGCGCCGAGAACGAGCGCGACGATCGTTTCGACCACCAGATACACGAGGTCGGCGGTGGCGGGAACCTCGCCGAGGAAGAGCGGCGCCCGGAAGCACTCGACGACAGGCGTCAGCGGGTTGCCCCACTGGATCAGGTCGATCAGCCACGGATGCGTTGCGGCTCCGGGAAGCTGCTCGAGGCTATAGAGCACAGGGGTGAGGAAGAAGAGCGGCAGCAGCAGCGCCGCGACGACGAACTCGATGTCGCGGTAGATCGCATTGGCCGAGGCGACCGCGAGCGACAGCCCTGAGACGAACAGCACGACCACCGCCGCAATCGGGATCGCGAGCCACGCGGTCGCTCGCGAGCCCGGCAGGACGATCATCGCCAGCACGATGACGATTGCGGTCATCACGACGAACGCCACGAGTTGCGTCGCGACGATCGAGAGCGGCACGAGTTGGCGCGGGAAGCGCACCTTGCGGATCAGGCTCGCGTTCTCGAGCAGGCTCCGGGCGGACGACTGCAGCGAGGTGGCGAAGAAGACCCAGGGGGGCAGGCCGCAAAGCAGGAACAACCAGTAGTAGTCGACGTCGGTCGTCGGCGACTTCCACATCACCGAGAAGACGACGAGGTAGACGAGCATCAGCGTCACCGGCAGCGCGAGCGTCCAGACGAGACCGAGCGCCGAGCCCTTGTACTTCGCGCGCAAGTCGCGCTGGAAGAGGCTCGCGAACAGCTCGCGGTAGCGGTAGAGGTCTCCGTAGACGGCCATCAGCGGATTGTACGGGGGATCCTGGCGCGACCCGTGTCCGCCCGCCGAGCGGGTTAGTCTTCCGCAGTCGATGTCGTACTGTCCCGCAGCCCAGAAGCCGTGAACGCGCCCGCCGCCCACGGCTTCATTCTGATTCGGGATCGAGGTTGAACGCGCTCGCTGCGATCGCGGCGGCGCCGATCGCCTTCCTCGTGATCGCCGGCCTGCTGCGATGGGCACGGGCGCTGCAGGCATTCGGAGCGGATCCTCGCCCCGACCGCTGGCACACGAGCCCGACACCGGCGTTCGGCGGCATCGGCATCTTCGCGGGCTTCGTCGTCGCCGTCCTGCTCGCGACGGCTATCGGCCCCGTCGGAATCCCCGGCGAGATGCTGACGGTCGTCGCGGGCGGTTCGATCGTGTTTGCCTTCGGCCTGCTCGACGACGTCGTCCACCTGCATCCCGCTGCGAAACTCGGCGCCCAGCTCGCGGCTGCGTTCGTCGTGCTGCAGAGTTCCATCTCGGTCGAGTTCGTCTCGAGCTCGACGCTCGGCTGGGCGATCGGAATGCTCTGGATCGTCGGTCTCACGAACGCCTTCAACCTGCTCGACAACATGGACGGGCTGGCAGGCAGCCTCGGCGTCGTCGCGGCGTCGTGCTTCGCACTTTCTGCCGCGTTCGTCTCGCCGAACCGCGACATCTTCATCATCGCTGCCGCCCTGGCGGTCGCGCTGCTCGGCTTCATCCCCTACAACCTCCGGCCAACCGGGCCCGCCCGAGCATTCATGGGCGACTCAGGCAGCCAGCTGATCGGATTCGTGCTCGCCACGCTCGGGCTGATGGCGTCGTACAAGGAGGCGGGGACGACGATCGCGACGCTTGCGTTGCCCGTGCTGATCCTCGCTGTGCCCATTCTCGACACGACGCTCGTCACCGCCCTGCGGCTTCGCTCCGGCCGCTCCGTCACGCAGGGGGGCCGCGACCATACGTCGCACCGGCTCGTCTACCGCGGGCTCTCCGAACGCCGGGCGGTGTTCTTCCTCGTCGGGATCTCGGCCGCCCTTGGGCTGACGAGCCTCGCCTACGCCGTCCTCGACAGCGGCCGGATCACGACGATCGGCGTTCTGGTCACGTTCGCCCTCCTGCTGCAGTTCGCCGCGTTTCTGTCCGCGGTTGCAGCCGCACCCGGCGAGAGCGGTCTCTCGTCACGAACGAGCCTGCTCGTGGACACGCTCGTCGACGGTGCCCTGACGATCGCATCGTTCTATGCCGCCTACGTCATCGTCATCGAGGGCAACGGCACGCCGACCCAACGCCATATCTTCATCTGGGCGCTTCCGGCCGTGCTCTTCTCCCGCTACGTCGCCCTGTTCGCGTTCGGGCTGTACCGGCCCGATCGAAGCAACGCCAAGCGAGGTACTCTGGCGCGGCTCGCGGCGGCGATCCTGCTGTCGGAGCTCGCCGCCTATTTCTTCGTGACCAACACCCAGACACTCCGTGACTTCCCCGCCACGATCTTCCTTCTCGATGCTGCGATCTGTTTCGTGCTCCTCGTCGTAGGACGCTTTGCCGAGCGCGCGGGTCTGAGGGTGTTCCGCTCCTGGCGGAGGCGCACTGGGACCGTGACTGCCTCATGAGGCCAGCAGACGAAGAGACGAAGCGCGAGCCGCTTGCAGAGCGGTTGCTCGCCGTGTGGCCGCTGCTCTTCGCGTTCCTCGGCGTGGCCAGCCTGTACGTGTGGCAGGCGTCGAAGCACCCGACGCCGTGGCTCTTTTCCGACGAGATCGAGTACGCCCAGATCGCGCGGGCCATTTCGGAGACCGGCACCCCGGCCCGGCGGGGCGTCGAGCACTGGGGCGCGGGCCTCTTCCCCTGGCTGATCGCCCCGTTCTGGTGGATCGACAACCTGCAGACGGCCTACAGCGCGGCCAAGACCTTCAACGTGCTCGTGATGACCGCCGCCATGTTCCCGACCTACGCCCTCGCCCGCATGCTGATGGCACGACCGTATGCGCTGCTCGCCGCGGTCGGCGCGGTCGTTTCTCCGTCCTTCATCTACTCCGCAATGGTGATGCAGGAGCCGGTCGCGTACTTCGCGGCGGCGACCGCCTTCTACGTCGCCGCTTCGGCGCTCGCCACTCCGACCCGCTGGAACATCGCTGCGGCCGTCGCCGTCGGCTTCGTCGCCCCAATCGTCCGCGACCAGCTGATCCTCGTACCCGCCCTGATGGTGGGCTCGATCGGCGTCCGATTCGCCTGCTTCGGCGGCGGGCGCACGTACCTCGCGCGAGTCTCGACGGCGAAGCGCGTCGCGATCACCCTCGCTGCCGTGATCGCGCTCGTGCTCGCAGTCGCGGTCGCACGCATCGGCTCCGGTCAGGCGAAAATCGCGTTCGAGTCACCGGGCACGATGCTCGACCAGGCGCTGTGGGCCTGGGGGGCGCTCATCGTCGGCCTCGGCGTGTTGCCGGTCGTGATCGGCCTGGCAATGCTCGTACCTTCGCCGGCGATCAACCGAACACGGTCGCTCACCGCGTTCGCGTCGGTCTTCGCAACGGCGGTTGCGCTCTTCACCGCCTACGTCGCCGCCAAGGGCGCCTACCAGGCGGCAGTGTTCGAGCCGCGGATCTCGGAGCGGAACCTCGTCTACCTCACCCCCCTTCTGTTCGTCGCGCTCGCCCTGTTCACAGCGACCCGGGCGATCCGGCTCTGGATGCTCGCGGTGTCCGCAGCTCTGACCGCCTGGGCGATCAATTCCATCCCCCTCAGGCTCGGGGGCCTCGAGGGCGACGCTCCCGGTCTCGCGATCCTCTCGCGCTTCAACATCGACTACGGGCTCAGCCTCGACGGCGCGACCCAGCTCCTCTACGCACTGCTCGCGATCTCGGTCTTCGTCGGTCTCGCGCCCGCCCTGCTCGGCCCGCGGCGGCTCGCTTCCTGGATCGTGATCGGGGCAGCGCTCCTTGCGATCGGGTGGTCGGTGCGGGCGGAGACAGCGGCTGCGGATTACTCGAACGAGTTCTCTCAGTTCTTCCTCAAGGGCCTCCCCCAGCCTCTCGGCTGGGTCGACGACGCCACCGCAGGCAGGCCGGCCGTCTACATCGGCCAGAAGGTCGCCGACCCGAACGGCATCTGGTCGATGGAGTTCTGGAATCGTGACGTGCGTCGGGTCTGGAGCCTCGACGGCACGGCCCCGGGGCCGGGTCCCGTACTGACCCCGAACATCGTCTCGACCGATGGCCGCCTCGCCGGCGACCCGGGATACCGCTACGCAGTCGTCGACAACGGCATCTCGATCGCGGGTGACAGGGTGGCCGAGCGAGGGTTGCTCCGGCTCGTGCGGATTGCACCGCCACTCCGCCTGACGGAATCACTCGCCGGCGTCTTCAACGACGGCTGGATCGGGAGCACGAAACCGCAGGACAGCGTCATCGCGGGCTACAACCGCTTCGATGCGCCGCGGAGACCTGGAACCGTCTTCGTGACGCTGTCGCGCAAGGCGTTCTGCGGCCCGAAGGCGCCGGGACGGGTGCTGATCGAGGTCGGCACGCTCGGCCTCGGGCCGGAGCGGAACGGCGTCATCGACCGCGTCACCGAACGGCGGGGCTGGGTGGTCGACAGCTGTGCCGAGCGCACCTTCCCGATCCCGACCCCCGGTGGGCCCTTCCATGTGAAGGTGACCGTGACGCCGCCGTTCCAGCCCGCCACGCTCGATCCCCGCAACTTCGAACGGCGCTACTTCGGCGCCAAGCTCGCGATCGTCTTCGAGCCTTCGGCGTGATCAGCGGCGGCGCGCGATGAGTGCCTCGGGGTGCTTGCGTGCGAACCGCGCCATGCCACGCAGGTGCCAGAGAGTGTGCCGCGAGAGAAACCGGCGATCAATCACGGCGGCGTACGCATGGCGGACGACCGCGGCCGGGACGTACCACCGCTCCCACCCTGCTCGCATCGCCCGGTAACAGAGGTCGATGTCCTCGACGTAGTGTCGGTAGCCCACGTCCCAGCTGCCGATCTCCTCGAGCATCGTGCGTCGCTGGAGCAAGAACGCGCCGAGCATCCAGTCCGCCTCGACGGGCTCGGTCGGGCGCTCGTCCAGGAGATAGTGCTGCCGCTGACGCTCGTAGGGCGGGTAGAGCCGGCGCAGGGGTGTGCGGCGCACGATCGTCCCCGAGACGGTCGGGAAGCGCCGGCGCGACGGCTGCCACACCCCGTCCGGCCACAGCATCTGAGGGCCCGCGATGCCGCAGCGTGGGTGCGCATCCATGAATGCGGCCAGCGCACCGACGGCGTCGTCAGCGGCGACCGCGTCCGGGTTCGAGAAGAGGACGTACGAACCGAACGTCGCCGCGATGCCCGCGTTGACGTTGGCGGCCAGGGGGCGCGGCCGCTGATTTTCGAGGACGCGGACGCCGGCCGGAACCACCCCGACCGAGCCCGGGAGATTCGAGACGACCACGATCTGGTCGACCTGCGGAGCGAGGGCCGCGAGCGAGCGCTCGAGCTCGGCCGCGTGGCCGTGCGAGACGACGACGGCGGAGATGGTCACCGGCCGAGCGCCTCCCGGTACACCGCGACCGTCCGCTCGGCCGCGGCCCGCCACGAGAAGGCTCGTGCCCGCTCCAGGCCGGCGGCCACGAGCTCCTCGCGGTCGGCGAGCGCGAGCCGGATCCCCTCCGCGAGACCGTCCTCCGCGACGAAGACAGCAGCATTGCCCGCCACCTCCATGAGTGCCTCGTCCCGGACGGTGACGACCGGCGTCCCGCTCGCCATCGCCTCCAGCACCGGCAGGCCGAAACCCTCGTAGAGCGAAGCCTGCACGAGGCACGCGGCGCCCCGGTAGAGAGCGGCGAGCTCTTCGATCGGGACATAGCCACGGAGGGTCGCACCGCGCTGGCGCAGTTCCCGGGCGACGGCAGGATCCTTCTCGGGGCCGACAACGACGAGAGGCAAGCCGACCGCCTGCGCGGCGGCGAGCGCAGCAAGCTGATTCTTGCGGCGCTGTATCGCTCCGACCGAGAGGACATAGTCGCGCGTCCCCGGCTCGCCGGGCATGAACACCGGGTCGACACCGTTCGGTGTGACGGTAATCCGGTCGGCCGGCACGTCGTACAGCTCGACGATGTCCCTCTTCGAGCGCTCCGAGACGGTCAGGACACGGGTGGCACCCCGGGCCGCGCGAGGGACAACGAAGCGGAAGACGCGACGGTGGCGGCGGCTCATGAGCGTTGCGTCTCGCTCGAACGAGAGGTCGTGGATCGTGACGACCACAGGGCACGGCGAGCGCACGGGAAGGGCGTACTGTGTGTGAACGAGAGCAGCTCCAGCCTTGCGCAGCAGGCGAGGGAGCGCCCACCCCATCCTCAGCTCCTGGCTCCGCAGGCCGAGTTCGATCGGCTCGACGCCGGCCGGAACGAGATCCGGCCTGCGCGTGACGGCACCGATCCGAAGCCCGGCCGCGGCGGCAAGCGCAGGCAGCTCGCGAAGCAGGTTCAGCACGTATGTCTCGTCGCCCGTCCGGTTGCGGCCAAGGACGTCCGCGTCGATAACGACGAGCGAGTCGTGGCTCACGCGAGCTCCCGCCATAGCGCTTCGACCTCGTCGGCTGCATGTTGCCACGTGAACTCATGCGCCCGCTCGCGCCCGAGTGGAACGAGGTCGGCCCGGCGGTGCTCCGCCTCGGCGATGCCGGCCGCGATCGCCTCTGCGTCGAGTGGATCGACGAGCACGGCAGCGCCTCCTGCGACCTCTTCGGTCGCGCCACCTCGGCTCGTCACGACCGGTGTGCCACAGGCCATCGCCTCGAGGATCGGAATTCCGAACCCCTCGTACAGGGATGGGAAGACAAGGCAGCGGGCACCCCGGTAGAGCGAGGCGAGCTCCTCGTCGTCGGGCCGGCCCAGCCAGCCAGGCACGTTCACACCACCCCAGCCCGGTGCACCGACGACGCGCAGCTCGACTCCCGCGAGCCGGGCTGCGTCGACAGCCCGGGCGAGGTTCTTCCGCGGCTCGAGCGTGCCCACCGCGAGAACGTAGTCGCCGCTCGCTGCCGGCCCACCCTCCGTGAACACGGGGTCGACGCCGTTTCGGACGACGCGCACCCGGTCGCCGGAGACGCCGAGCAACTCCGCCAGCTCGTCACGGGTAAACGCGGAGACGGCGACAATCGCATCAGCCGAGCGGACGGCCTGGCGAAGGGCCAGCCGACCCGTGTGGCGGTGCCAGACCGGAAACGCCTCCGGGTAGCGGAGCACGGCGACGTCGTGCACGGTGGCGACGATGGCCGGGCGGGCACGCAGCGGTACCCGCATCGTCGTGCAGTGGAGAACGTCGAGGTTGCGGGCGGCACGCGCGATACCGACCGGGTACCAGGCGGCGTCCCGCGCGATCGTGGCCGCTCTCCCGCTCGCTCCGAACGTCAGCCTGCTCAACTCGAGTCCGGGCCTTCCCTCGAGCTCAGCGACGAGCCCCCGCACGTGGCGCGCCGTCCCGGCCCCGGTCTGCTCGAGCGGTGAGACGTCGATACCGACCCTCATGGCCGCCGTCTCTGGACGAGCGCGTTGAGCATCGTCTCGCCGGTCTCACGCCAGGTGAACTGCGCCGCGTGCTCGATCCCGGCCGGCACGAGCTCGTCGCGGCGCGTGAGCGCCTCCGAGATCCCCGCCGCGATCGACTCCGGCTCGTGCGGGTCGACGCGAATCGCCGCGGATCCGCACGCCTCATCGAGTGACGGGTGGTTCGAGACGACCACGGGTGTGCCGCACGCCATCGCCTCGACGACGGGGATGCCGAACCCCTCGAACAACGACGGGTACACGTACACGTCGGCACCCCGGTAGAGAGCGGGCAACGCGTCGTCTGGGACGTAGCCGGGAAGGACGATGCCATCGTCGGCGAGACCCGGCTGCTCACCCCACCCGGCGCCACCGGCGAGGACGAGCCGGTGCTCGCCTCCGAGCAGTCGCCACGCCTCGACGAGCCGGTGGAGGTTCTTGCGAGGCTCCAGCGTCCCGACGCCGAGAACGTATGGCCCGCCGAAGGCGGCGCGGTCGCCCGCGGGACGGAACTCGGCACCGACGCCGGGGTGGGCGACGACGAGCCGCTCGGCCTCGATACCGAGCGTCGCCGTAGCATCGTCGGCCGTGTACCGGGAGTTGGTGAAGATGACGTCGCAGGCCCGGACAGCATCGGCATCCTTGCGCCGGTGCATGGCGATCGTCCGCGGTGTGCACCACTCGGGATGATGCAGCGGATTGAGGTCATGGATCGTCGTCGCGCGCAACCCCGAACGCTGCGGCGGAGTCATCCAGTCGGTGTAGAGGAGTGCATCGAAGGAGCCGAGCAGGCGCTCGGCGGCCGGATGCCCGACAATGCTCCAGGCCGTGCGAACAGCATGTGAAGCAGGTAGCGGCCACAGCCGGGTCGCGACCGAGATGCCGGCAAGCGCCTGCCGAATCCGCGCCGGGCCCTCGAGGCTCGTCGGTGCAAACGCGACGATCTCGTGCTCCCCGCCCGCGGCCTCTGCAAGGCCCGCGAGCGAGCCACGAATGTAGTTGCCGATCCCGGTCGGCGGGTGCGACAGCGGAGAGACGTCGACGGCGATCCTCATCGCGGCTCGTAGTTGAACGCGTCGAAATGCACACCGAGCCGGCGGCTGTCGCCTTCGCCCGGGACGGCTGTCGGAGTCACGTCGAACCTGATCCGGCAGACGCCGTCCTTTGGTTGCAGCGGCATCCGGAGGACTGCGTCGTCCGGTGCCTGGAAGGAGACGCGCGCCACCGGCTTGCCGTCGACGGAGGCGACAACGGTCTGCGGGGCTCGGAAGAGGGAGGCGTCGCTGTGGAGCGCCACCTCGAGCACACCCGGCGTGCAGTTTCGGCGCACGTAGCGGACGGTCGGACCTGACCACGAGTCGTTCGGGTACAGCCCTGTCCAGGCCACGTCCACCTTGCGCGCGACGGGCCCGGAGACCTGCCACAGGGTCAGCCCCAGGGGGATATCCCGCGCGAGTGCCCGCCCGTCGAGCTCGAGTGATGCGTCGGTGATCAGGTAGCGGTCGGTGAGAGGAGATCCGTCGGTGCGGCGCAGGATTCCGTCCGCGGGATCGACGCTGATCTCGGTCTCTGGCAGGTTCCCCGGGGTCGGGCCTCCGACGTAGTACACCGGCCCGACCGCCCGGTTGAAGAACTCGTTCTGGTTGACGGTGAAGCGGTCGGTCAGGCCCGTCCAGACGATTCCCGCCGTCGCGCCCTCGGGGAGAGTGGCGTCGATCCAGTCGCGTGGAGCTCCACGGATCCCCTGGAAGAGGGCTCCCGCGCCCGCCTGGACGAAACCGCGAGGCCCTGTCCAGACGGAGGTAGAGACGACGCCGAACCAGAGCAGCACCGCCAGCGGTGCCATCACCGCCCACCGTGCCGGGACGAGCAGGAAGACCGCTGCGACAGCCAACGCGCCGAGCAGCACGCTGAACAAGATCGAGCCGAGCGGGAGGTGCCCATATGCCGACCAGATGGGGAGAATCGCGAGCGTGTCCGACTTGGCGTTCTCGTCGATGAAACGTGTGTAAGGGAAGGCCACCACGAGCACGGTGGCGAGAGCGGTTGCGACGGCTGTCGACGGCCACGGCCTCGGGGCCCCGATCGCGACCCAGGCGACGAGAGCGACGAGGAAGAGCGGCGCAACCGCGAAGGTGTTGCGCTCCTGGATCCGACCGGCGAACTCGGAGGCGAAGGCCGCGACGACCAGAGTCGTCCAGATGGAGAACGAAACGGTGACAGCAAGGTGTTCCTGCAGCCGAACCGGGAGCCTCCGCGCCCGCCCGAGCAGCACGAGAGTCGCGGCGACCGGCACGACGCCGAGGTACAGGGTCAGCTCCTCCGCGTGCCAGAGCCAGTAGCGCAGGACGGTGGCAGTGTCGTACGACCGGTCGCCGACGACGCCGTAGGCTCCGAGCAGCCCGCTCAGCGACTGACCCCTCAGGATCTGCCCCGCCAGCACGATCAGCGCGGCCCCGGCGAACAGCGCGTAGAGGCGCCAGGCAGCGCGGATCCGCACCAGCCGGCTGCCCTCGATGACCGCGAGCGCAGCCGGTGCGAAGACGATCCCCACCGCGAGCGCGACCGCCTGGCTGCGCGTCGCGAGCGCGAGCGCGAGCGCCACGAACACGAACACGGCGTTCCGCCACGTCGGTCGCGCAAGCGCGAGAAGCGTTGCCCACATGACGACGAGCGCGAGCGGGTAGTAGAGATTCTCCGTCATCACGGTCGCCGTATAGACGAGCGACGGGAGAGCGACCGCAAGCAACGCTGCGAGCAACGCGAGCGCTGACCCGGCCACCCGGCGGGCGATCAGGTAGGCAGGCACCGCCGCGAGCGACATCGCCAGGCTGTTGATGACCTTGACCGCGGCGTAGGCGTCGGTCAGCGAGTCGAACAGCGCGTACGCGGGCGCGATCAGCACCGGATAGAGAAGGCCGTACCCGCTCGTTGGAACGTCGCGAATCCCGAACGAGCCGGCTGCTGCGAGGCTACGTCCGAGCTCGGAGTAGGTCAGCTCGTCCGTCATGATGAACGGCGCCAACATGTGCCTCGAGAGCGAGGCGCGGAGGGCGAAGGAACCAAGGACGATCGCAGCGAGCCAGGCCCAGGCGGGCACGGCCCGCAGACGCTCAGCCACCGAGGTCGACCTTGGCCAGGCCCGCTGCGATCTCGCGCGCCTCGCTCGATCCGGGAGCGATGCCGACCGCCGCAGCAGCCTCACTCACCTCGTGGAGCACTGCGTCGTCGACCGCACCGCCGCCGGCCGCCTGCTCGAACGCAGCGACGTACAACTCGGCGACGCGCTCGAGATCGTGCTCCCGCCGGGCCAGGGCCTGCGCCGCTGCCCCCATGGCGCTGCGAACGTCGGGCCGCGTCGCGAGCAGCTCGAGCGCGGCCACGAGCGTGTCGACCTCCTGCTCGTCGACTGGAATCTTCAGAGCCACGTCGTCCGGTAACTCGGAGAACCAGCCGACGTCGCTGACGATCAACGGGCGGCCGAGCGAGAGTGCGCGGATTGCCGTGCCCGACGTC
>JANOUB010000256.1:0-4638 GCA_031416615.1 Thermoleophilia bacterium | reverse complement strand
GTACGCACCGCATACGCTGGCGCCATGCAGCAGCCATTTGACCTGGAGCTCGAGCGGAGCTCGGGGCCGTTGCACGTAGCGATCGCAGAGCAGATCGCAGGCGCGATCGCCTCGGGTCAGCTCGTGCCAGGCATGCGGCTCCCTCCCGAGCGGCACCTCGCCGAATCGCTCGGCGTCAGCAGGATGACCGTCCGGCAGGCTCTCGGTGAACTCGAGCGCGACGGCCACCTGCGCCGTGTCGTCGGCAGGGCGGGAGGTACGTTCGTCCGTGAGCCGAAGGTCGAGCGCCATCCCGCGGGCACGGCCGGGCTCTCGGCGGAGCTGCGACGCCAGGGGCTCGCAGCCGGCGCAGAGCTGATCTCGGCCGAGGTCGAGCCGGCGCGCCGGCGGACGGCGGCCGCCCTCGGCCTCGAGCTAGGCGAGCGCGTGGTTGTCATCGTGCGACTGCGTCTCGCAGGTGGGAAGCCGCTTGCGGTCGAGCGGTCGTCGTTGCCCGTTCGGCTCTTCCCCGACATCGAGGACATGGATCTCGGCGGCTCGTTGTACGACCTGATGGGGGAGGGTTTCGGCCGCCGACCGGTGCGAGCCGTCGAAATCCTGGAGACGGCGGAGGCGCGGCCGTCCGACGCCCGGAATCTCGGTCTCAGGCGGGGCGAGCCGATCCTGCTCGTCGAGCGGATCGGGTACGCGGCCGACGGCACAGCAGTCGAATTCGCTCGCGACCGCTTTCGCGGCGATCGTACGCGGATCGTGACCGAATCCATGGAGGTGGGAGAGTGAGATCTAGCCCTGATCATTCATCTGGCGCGGGCGTTGCATCCCGCCCGGCCCACAAGGCCGCTCCCCGTCCGGGTGCGCCCCGTTTGTTCCCTGTCCGCCGGTCCCACCCGGACGGTGCGCTCCGTGCGGGGAGGGGGTCATACAGGCTCCCGGCCTGCACGACCCCCTCGCCGCACGTCCTTGCGACCCGGACGGGCGCCCCGCGATCACGCCAGATGAATGATCAGGGCTAGCGCGCGCGCCGTCGTGATCGGGGGAGGGGTCGGCGGCTGCTCGATCCTGTACTGGCTTGCAAAGCTCGGCTGGGACGATGTCGTACTCGTCGAGCGGGCCGACCTGACGAGCGGCTCGACGTTTCATTCGGCCGGGCTCGTCGGGCAGTTACGCAGCTCGCTGGCGTTGACTCGGATGATGATGAACTCGGTCGACCTGTACCGCACGCTCGGGGCGGAGGTCGGTCTCGAGACCGGCTGGCGGGAAGTCGGCTCGCTTCGGCTCGCGTCGTCACCGGAGCGACTCGAGGAGATCACCCGACAGGCCGGCTGGGCCAAGACCTTCGGCCTTCCGCTCGAGCTGATCTCGGCGGCGGAGGCCCAGGCCCTGTTTCCGCCGATGTCGACCGACCGTGTTCTCGGCGCTGCGTACCTCCCGAGCGACGGGTACATCGACCCGAGCCAGCTGACGTTCGCCCTCGCAGAAGGTGCGCGTCGCCGAGGCGCCGAGGTCAACACCAACACGCGCGTGACCGGGATCACGGTCGAGCGCGGCGAGGTAACGGGGGTCGAGACGGACAAGGGCAGGATCGAGACGGGCATCGTGATCAACGCCGGCGGGATGTACGCGCGCGAGATAGGCGCGCTCGCCGGGGTCAACGTCCCGATCATCCCGATGGCCCACGAGTACCTCGTGCTCGAACCGTCCGGTCTGCCACTCGACATGCCGACGATGCGCGACCCGTCGCTGCTCGTCTACTTCCGGCCCGAGTCGGGCGGCCTGATCATGGGCGGCTACGAGCGGAACTGCGCTCCGTGGTCGCTCGACGGGATCCCGGCCGATTTCAACGGCAAGCTGCTCGAGGAGGATTGGCCGCGCTTCGAGGAGCTGATGGAGAACGCCATCGTGCGCGTCCCCACACTCGAGGGGATGGGTGTTGTCAAGCTGATCAACGGTCCCGAGGCGTTCACGCCCGACGGAGAGTTCATCCTGGGCCCGTCCCACGTGCGCGGCTTCTGGGTCGCTGCCGGCTTCTGCGCTCACGGCCTCGCGGGCGCCGGCGGCATGGGACAGCTTGTGGCGGAATGGATCGTCGACGGTACCCCGTCGCTCGATGTCTGGCACATGGACTCACGTCGCTTCGGCGCCTCCTACCGCTCGCGCGAGTACACGCTTGCCCGCACCGCTGAGATCTACGAGACCTACTACGACGTCACGTACCCGGGACACGAGCGCTCGGCCGGCCGGCCGCTGCGGGTCTCGCCCGCCTATGAGCGGCTTGTGGCGCTCGGTGCCGCTTTCGGCGAGAAGTCGGGCTGGGAGCGCGCAAACTGGTTCGAGCCGAATGCCGTTCACGGAGACGAGTCTCTGCGGCCGAATGGCTGGGCGGGCAAGCTGTGGTCAGCGGCAGTCGGCGTCGAGCATCGCGCCTGCCGCGAGGCAGTCGCCGTGTTCGACGAGTCATCGTTCGCGAAGATCGAGGTTGCCGGGGCGGGGGCCGCGTCCTTCCTCGAGTCGCTGTGCGCCAACCGGGTCGCCCGCGAGATCGGCGCCGTCACGTACACGCAGATGCTCAACGCGAAAGGCGGGATCGAATGCGACTTCACGGTGACGAGACTCGCCGAGGATCGCTTCAGGATCGTCACCGGAACCGCGTTCGGCCAGCATGACCTCGCCTGGATCCGTCAGCACGCGCCGCGCGACGGCTCGGTGCACGTCGCCGACGTGACGTCCGCGCTCGCCTGTTTCGGGGTCTGGGGGCCGAACGCCCGTGCGCTGCTGCAGCCCCTGACGACGACCGACCTGTCGGGCGGCGCCTTTGGCTACATGCGGGCGCAGGAGCTCTCGATCGGTGCAGTTCCGTGCCTCGCGGTCAGGGTCACGTACGTCGGCGAGCTCGGCTGGGAGCTGTACTGCCCGGCGGAGTTTGGCGCACGTCTCTGGGACACGATCTGGGCGGCCGGCGAGGAGCATGGGCTCGTTGCGGCGGGATACAAGGCAATCGATTCGTTGCGGCTCGAGAAGGGGTACCGGGTCTGGGGCGCGGACATCACGCCGGAGGAGTCTCCGCTCGCCGCCGGACTCGGCTTCGCGGTGAAGCTCGATAAAGGTCCGTTCCTCGGGCGCGCCGCGCTTCTGGCCGAGCCGGAGCCCGAGCGCGTCCTGCGCTGCCTGGCGCTCGACGAGCCGCGGGCGGTCGCGCTCGGCTCCGAGCCGGTCAGGGTTGGTGATCGGCTCGTCGGCCGGGTGACGAGCGGCGGCTACGGCTACACGGTCGATCGTTCGATCGCCTACGCGTACCTGCCCACCGCCGACGCCACAGTGGGAACGCGCGTCGCGGTCGAGATCTTCGGTGACTGGGTCGGCGGCGAGGTGGTGGCCGAACCGCTTCATGACCCCACCGGGGAGCGCGTCCGAGCTTAGCCTGGATCCAGGCTCAGGTCACCTTCACCCTGGTGGTGTTGGACGCGACCGCCTTCGTGGACGCATCACCCTTCGTGAGCGCGAGCACGACCGTCGCCCTCCCTCGCCCGACGGCGCGGAACACGAGCACCACGTTCGGGCCGACGTCGGCTTCGCCGACCTGACGCAACACGCGCGGGTTCACGGTTCGGGCGATCCGCCATACGAGTCCCGTCGACGCCTTGCGGCGCGGCACGGCGATCGCAACGAGCGTACCTTTCGCCGTCGTCCACGTGGTAGTGGGCCCCGGCGGCAGCGGGCCCACCGGCGTCGAGTCGGCGAGGGCGGCGGGCGTCGCGAGGGCCGCGACAAAGGCGGCGATCGCGAGGGCGGTGCGGGGAGCGGGCATCACGCGTGTCCCGCCACCGCGTGGGGGCTGTACGGCTCCTCGAGCCGGGCGACCTCGTCGGCCGTGAGCTCCAGCTCCTCGGCAGCCAGCGCGTCCTCGACCTGGCCCACCTTCGTTGCGCCGACGATCGGCGCCGTCACGCCCGGCCGCCCGAGCACCCACGCGAGCGCCACCTGCGCGCTCGCGACGCCGCGCTCGGCGGCGACCTCGTTCACCCGGTCGACGACCGCGAAGTCGACGTCCGGGACGTAGATCGAGTCGGCAAACGAGTCGCTGCCCGCGCGCGGCGTCAGCCGCTCACCCTCACGGGTGCGGTTGCCCGCCAGCAGCCCGCGCGCGAGCGGGCTCCACGGCAGCACTGCGACGCCCTGGTCGATGCACTGCGGGATCATCTCCCGCTCCTCCTCCCGGTAGACGAGGTTGTAGTGGTTCTGCATCGAGACGAACCGGGTCGTCCCCGCGCGGTCGGCGGCGGCCTGCGCCTTCGCGAACTGCCATGCGAACATGCTGCTCGCCCCGATGTAGCGGGCCTTGCCGGCCTTGACGACATCGTGGAGCGCCTCCATCGTCTCAGCGATCGGTGTCGCCGGGTCCCAGCGGTGGATCTGGTACAGGTCGACGTAGTCCATCCCGAGCCGCTGCAGCGAAGCGTCGATCGAGGCCATCACGTGCTTGCGCGAGAGGCCGCGGCCGTTCTCGCCGGGCATCGTCTCGCCGTGCGACTTCGTCGCGATCACGAGCTCCTCGCGTGAGAGGAGCTTCGGCAGGATGCGGCCGGTGACGACCTCGCTCTCGCCGCCGTTGTAGACGTCGGCGGTGTCGAAGAACGTGAT
>JANOUB010000255.1:0-4023 GCA_031416615.1 Thermoleophilia bacterium | reverse complement strand
CTCCGCGAGGCTCTCGGCGAGGACAGGGTGCGGGACGGCGATTCGGAGCGCGACCTCCACGCCGAGGATCTCAGCTTCCACCCACCCCACCGCCCCGACCTCGTCGTCTACCCCCGCTCGACGGACGAGGTGGCGCAGGTGCTCGTGCTCGCGAATGAGCACGGGATTCCGGTGACGCCGTTCGGCGCCGGCACGAGCCTCGAGGGTCACGTGATCCCTGTGCGTGGGGGCATCAGCCTCGACCTCACCGGCCTCGACCGGATCCTCGATGTCTCGCCCGAGAACCTCACGGCGACGGTGCAGGCAGGTGTCACCCGGCTCACGCTCGCGCGGGCCGCCGGCGAGCACGGCCTCTTCTTCCCGGTCGACCCGGGAGCCGATGCGACGCTCGGTGGCATGGCCGCAACCAACGCGGCCGGCACGACGACGGTGCGCTACGGGAAGATGCGAGCGAACACACTGGCGCTCGAGGCGGTACTGGCAGACGGGCGGGTGATCCGAACGGGCAGTCGCGCCGCGAAGACGTCGGCAGGATACGACCTGACCGGGCTCCTGATCGGGTCGGAAGGCACGCTCGCCGTGATCACCGAGGTGACGGTGCGGTTGCACGCGATCCCCGAGCGCGCGGTCGCGCTACGCATCGCGTTCCCCGACATCGAGAGTGCCTGCCGGACGGCCGCGAGCATCGTCGGAGCGGGCGCCGGGGTAACGCGGGTCGAGCTGATGGACGCCTGGATCGTGTCCGCGGTCAACGCGTATTCGGGCACCTCGTACCCGGAGGGGCCATGCCTTCTCGTGGAGGCGACGGGCAGCGAGGAGGTGGTGCTCGCCGACCTCGAGCTCGTGCAGGCGATTGCCGAGGCGGAGGGCGCGACGGAGGTCGTGTACGAGCGCGACCCCGACGCGCGCGCCCGCCTCTGGAAAGCGCGGCACGACGCTGCGCACGCCACTGCCGCGAAGTTTCCGGGCACGAAGGAGCGGGCGACAGACGTGTGCGTGCCGTTGACCGAGCTGGCCGGGGCGGCCCTCTTCGCGCGGGCCGAGATCGACCGGCTGGGCCTGAACGCGGGGATTGTCGGGCACGCGGGCGACGGCAACCTCCACATCGCAGCGCAGGTCGATTCCGACGAGATCGGCCTGTCCGAGGAGCTCGTCCACAACGTCGTCGACGACGCGCTCGCGCGCGGCGGCACCTGCACCGGTGAGCACGGCATCGGCCTCGGCAAGATCGGGGCGCTCGAACAGGAGCACGGCGACCTGATTCCCTTGATGCTCGCGATCAAGGCGAGCTTCGACCCGCACGGGATCCTGAACCCCGGCAAGGTGCTTCCCGACATCACCCCTGCGCCGTAGATCGTGCCGTTGCTCACCGTGTCACCAAGCACGTTCCGCCTCGGCGTCGACATCGGCGGCACGTTCACGGACATCGTGCTGCTCGGTGACGACGGCTCCGTGCGGACGAAGAAGGTGCTGTCCACTCCGGACGACTACGCACGAGCCGTTGTCGCCGGAGCGACAGCCCTGCTCTCCGAGTGCAGGGTCGACGGGTCCGAGGTCGTCGGTGTCGTACACGCCTCGACCGTTGCGTCGAACACGATCCTCGAGGGTCGTGGCGCGCTGACGGCCCTGATCACGACGGAGGGATTCCGAGACGTCCTCGAGATGCGACGTCTCCGCATCCCCGTTCTCTACGACGTCCAACACGAGAGCGTGAAGCCGCTCGTCCCGCGCCGCCTCAGGTACGAAGTAGCCGAGCGACTCGGTCCGCGCGGCGAGGTCTGGCTCGATCTCGACGAAGCCACGGTCGAGGACGTCGCCCGCAAACTGCGGCAGGAGAACGTCGAGGCGGTCGCGATTGCGCTTCTCCACGCGTACGCCGACGATGCGCACGAGCGACGGGTCGAGCAGATCATTCGGGCAGCCGTCGGCGATGAGGTGTACGTGACCCGCTCGTCGGAGATCCTGCCGGAAATCCGGGAGTACGAGCGGACGAGCACCGCGGTCGTCAACGCGTACGTCGGCCCGACGGTGACCCGATACATCGCCTCGCTCGTCGAGCAGCTCTGGCAGGCGGGCATTCGGGCACCGCTCGAGGTGATGCAGTCGAGCGGGGGGACGCTGACACCGGAGGTGGCGCAGCGCAAGCCGGCCCATCTGGTCGAGTCGGGCCCCGCGGCGGGGGTGATGGCGTGCAGCTATCTCGGCCGGCTGACCGGGAGGCCGCAGCTGATCTCGCTCGACATGGGGGGAACGACGGCGAAGGCAGCAATCGTCGAGGACGGCCTCCCCGTGAGGACGAGCGAGTACGAGGTCGGCGCCGGCATCAACCTGAGCAGCAAGCTCGTCAAGGGGGGTGGCCACCCGATCAAGCTCCCGTTCATCGACGTCTCGGAGATCGGTGCCGGCGGTGGCAGCATCGTCAACATCGACCCGCTCGGCGCCGTCAGCGTCGGCCCGCTCAGCGCCGGAGCGGTGCCGGGTCCCGTCTGTTACGACACAGGTGGGGTCGAGCCGACCCTGACCGACGCGCTGCTCGCTCTCGGGTACCTCAACGAGAGGCAGCTCGGCGGCGGCGCCATCACCCTCAACGCCGCCCGGTCACGCGACGCGCTCGAGCGGCTCGTCGCAGCACCGCTCGGCCGCTCGGTTGAAGAGGCCGCGCACGGGATCCTGATGCTCGCCGTCGCGACCATGACGCGCGCGGTGAAGGCCGTCACGACCTACCGCGGTCGCGACCCTCGCGATTTCACGCTCTGCGCCTTCGGCGGCAACGGGCCGATCACGGGTGTCGAGATCGCACGCGCCCTGCGCATCCGGCAGGTGCTGATCCCACCGGCGCCAGGTGTGTTCAGCGCGCTCGGCCTGCTCTTCTCCGATACCGAGCACGAGATCGTGCGAACGCTCATGCTCCGAGGCGACGACGTCCAGGCAGATACGCTGGAAAACGCTTTCGACGAACTCGAGCAGGAGGCGACGACGAACCTCGCCGCCGGCGACGACGCGACCGTCACCGTCACCCGCTGGGCAGATGTCCGCTACACGGGTCAGGCCTACGAGCTGCCCGTCAGGGTTGCTGCCGGCGACGTCGACGTCGAACGCCTCGCCGACGACTTCGTCTCCGAGCACGTTCGCACCTACGGGCACGGCTCTGCCGCCGACCCGATCGATGTCGTCTCTGTCCGCGTGCTCGCGCGCGTCGAGCGCACGGCCGCGCAGAGGTACGATCCATTGGCGGTAATCCGGGAGCAGCCGGCGCACGAGAGTTCGAGGACGGCCTATTTCGGCACCGAGGCCGGGGCAGTCGAGGTACCCGTGTGCAGCCGTGTCGGGCTGCTCGGCCGTGACCGTCAGGGCCCACTCCTGATCGACGAGTACGACTCGACGTGCGTGGTACCGCCCGGTTGTACCGCGCGCCTCGACGCCTACGGGAACATCGAGGTCGAGATCGATGTCTGACCGTCCCGGCGTCGACCCGATCACGCTCGAGGTGGTCAAGAATGCGCTCGCATCGACCGCGGACGAGATGGCCCTCGTGATCATGCGCAGCGCGTACTCGCCCGTCGTCCGCGACACGATGGACTACTCGACTGCGCTCTGCGATCGCAACGGCCGAGTCGTCGCGCAGGGCCTCACCCTGGCCGTCCAGCTTGGGACATTCCCGACGCTGATGCGGTACGTGCTCGAGGAGTACAGCGTGTCAGCGAAGCCCGGCGACGTCTACATCGCAAACGATCCGTACGGCTGCGGTGGGCAGCACCTACCCGATATCTACGTGATCAAGCCGATCTTCGTCGCAGGTGAGCTCGAGGGATATGCCGCCACGATGGCGCACCACTCCGATGTCGGTGGCATCGCGCCCGGAAGCATCGCCGTGCACGCGACCGAGATCTACCAGGAGGGCCTTCGCATTCCGCTCTCGAAGCTCGTCGACGGCGGTGTCGAGAACGAGACGCTGTTTCGGCTACTCGCGAGCAACACCCGCCAGCCGGTGCACGTGCTCGGAGACCTGCGCGCGCAACTCGC